>NZ_JBFUEB010000002.1:0-153173 GCF_056404395.1 Rhizobacter sp. P2_D12
GCCTGCAGCTCGGGCGTCTGCTGGGCCGCGGTCGGCGTCAGCAGCGGCGCGGCCGGCGCGGCTTCGGGCTGCGGCGTGGCGCGGCGGGCCGCGAGCGCGCTGAAGTCGCGTTCCTCGTCGGCGTAGAAGGCCTGGGCCCAGGGCGCGCCCAGCAGCTCGCGCCGTCCTTGCGAGCGTTCGGCCAGCACCGCGCCCCAGCTGGCGGGCTCGTCCGGCTTCCACGCGGTCGTGAAGYGGCGCTGCTGCAGCGCGAGGTAGCGGTCCCAGACGCCCAGCACCTGGCGCGCCGCGTCGATGCCGCGCTCGAGCGTCAGCTGTTGCTCGATCCAATGGCGCAGCTCGCCCGGCTCGACCTCGCCGACGCCGGTCAGCAGGTAGTCGAAGCGACGGCGCAGCGACAGGCTGGGCTGCAGCTTGTCGCCCGCCCACAGGCCCCAGTCGCCATCCAGGTCGGTGCCGCGCAGCGAGCCGTCGACCCACAGCCGCGCGACGCGGGCCTGCGCGGCTTCGGCGGCACGGCTTGCGGCCTCGTTGTACGCCGCCGCATCGCTGGGCACGCCGGCGGCGAACGGGTTGTCGCGCCACTCGGTGAAGCGCGGCTCGGCCGGGCGCGCAGCGTGCGACGCGGACGGCGCGAGCCGCCATGCGAGCACGCCCAGCGCCAGGCACAGGCCTGCGGCCGACACCGCGAAGAGGGCTGCCGGCCGGTCGCTCACAATCCGGCCCCCTTCATCCGGTTGGCCTGGCTGCGGTAGAACGACACCGGGTCCTGCGCAAACAGGCCGCGGATGCCGAAGGCCTGGTTGACCTCGTCGAGGTGGTTCCAGGCGTAGTTGTCCTTCAGCACCACGCCCCAATGGCTGGAGCACTGGCCGACCAGCCCGTCATTCTGCTCGAAGCCGAAGAAGACGCTGGTGGCGGCGAGCAGGGTGTCGCTGACGTCGAAGACGTTGGTCAGCACGCTGGTGCCGCCGACCGACCAGTAGCGCACGCCGTTGACCACCCCGGCGCCCTGGCCGCAGGCCGAGGAGGGCGCGCCCTGCGGGAAGCGGCGGTTGAAGTCGGCCGCACCGGCGGTGTTGAGCGACTGCAGCGCGCCGAGCGAGTTCTGCGGCAGGCTGGGCGAGCCGGACAGGAAGGAGATGGTGGCGGCCAGCGCGTCGGCGATGGCGGCCGCCGCGCCGGTGGTGCCGGTCCACGAGGTCAGGTTCTGGATCGCGTCGGCCGTCTTGCTGCCGGCGTGCGGCGCGCCGACGGTGGTGACGGAGGCGATCAGCTCGGGCGCGACGGCGGCCACGTAGCGGATCGTCGGCCCGCCGTGGCTGTGGCCGATCAGGTTGAACTTCGGGTAGCCGTAGGCGGCCTTCAGCGCGCGCAGTTCGCGCAGCAGCTGCTCGCCGCGCGCCTCGCTGGAGTTGGCGGCCGACACGCTGGGCGTGAACACCGTGGCGCCGCCCGAGCGCAGCGCGGCCGGGATGCCGTAGAAGTAGTCGACCGGGCCGATGGCATCGAAGCCGAGCAGCCCGTGGACCATCACGATCGGGTACTGCGTCTTGGTGTAGGTGTCGGCGGCACGGGCGGCGGGGGCGGCGCCGAGCGCCAGGCCCGCGGCCAGCGCGATGACGCCGAGGGCGCGCGGGAAAGCGACGCGCGACAGGAAGGGCAGCCGCATCGCGCGGCGAGTCTGCAGGTTCATCGAGTTTGTCTCCTGAAGGTTCTTGGATCGTCATGCGCGCCTTCGGCAAGTGCCGGGCGGTGCGCACGCGGGACCGAACATCCTGCGAACTGCCTGCAAAACATGCGGCCGACGCGGAGTCTCGAACGAACGTTCGTGTTTTAAAAGAGGAGTGGCCCTGAAATCGTCACCGGACTTTCCCGGAGGCAGGCGTCGGATGGTCCGGGACCGTAGCCCGGGTGACAACCCGGGATCTCTGCACCAAACCACTGGTTCGGCAAAGCCGCGGGCGGGCAGGCTGGGGAGCGCCAATAAGGATGGGGCGCCGGAGCTGTCTGCTTTCAAGGCCCGCGTGCGCAGCACGCTTCGTGATCTGACTGTCGCCGACTGTTTGACCACAGCGAGCGAAGCGAGCGGCGGGAGTTTCGGCGACGGGCCTTGAAAGCAGGCAGCGCAGGGGAGTCATCGCCCCGCCAGGGGCGATGACCGCTCCATCCGGCGCGCCCCAGCCTGCACGCCCGCGGCTTTGCCCGCACCAAGCCAGTCCAGGCGAAATCAGATCTCCTCGTAGAGAGGCAACGTCAGGAATTCTGCAAACTCATCCTGCGTGCTCATCTGCGTGAAGATCTCCGCCGCTCGGTCGAACTTGCCTTCGAAGCCGCCGGCCTTGATCTTCGCCAGCTCCTCGGGCACCAGCGCCCGCACCATCTCGGCCGTGACCTTGCGGCCATCGTCCAGCACGCCCTTCGGCGAGCGGATCCACTGCCACACCTGCGAGCGGCTGATCTCGGCCGTGGCCGCGTCCTCCATCAGGTTGTGGATCGGCACGCAGCCGTTGCCGGCCAGCCAGGCGCCCAGGTAGTGGATGCCGACGTTGATGTTCATGCGCAGCCCGTGCTCGGTGATCGGCGTCTCGGGCTTGAAGTCCAGCAGGTCCGCGGCACTCACCTTCACGTCCGGCCGCTGCTTGTCGAACTGGTTCGGCCGGTCGCCCAGCACCGCCATGAACTCCTTCATCGCCGGCTCGACCAGGCCCGGGTGCGCGACCCAGCCGCCGTCGTAGCCGTCGTCCGCATCGCGCTTCTTGTCGGCAATGATCCCGCCCATCGCGATCGCGTTCTTCTCCGGATCGTTCTTGATCGGGATCAGCGCGCTCATGCCGCCGATCGCCGGCGCGCCGCGCTTGTGGCAGGTCTGCAGCAGCAGCAGCGCGTACGAACGCATGAACGGCGCCGTCATCGTGACCTTGGCGCGGTCGGCCAGGCAGAAGCTGCGGTCGGCCTTGAACTTCTTGATGCAGCTGAAGATGTAGTCCCAGCGGCCGGCATTCAGGCCCGCGCTGTGCTCGCGCAGCTCGTACAGGATCTCGTCCATCTCGAAGGCCGCGAGCAGGGTCTCGATCAGCACCGTCGCCTTGATCGTGCCCTGCGGCAGGCCCAGCTCGGCCTGCGTCATCACGAACACGTCGTTCCACAGCCGCGCCTCGAGGTGGCTTTCGAGCTTCGGCAGGTAGAAGTACGGCCCGGCACCGCGCGCCAGCTGCTCCTTCGCGTTGTGGAACATGAACAGCGCGAAATCGAAGAGACCGCCATGCACGCGCTGGCCGTCCACCGTCACGTGCTTCTCGTCCAGGTGCCAGCCGCGCGGGCGCACCTGCAGCGTCGCGATCTTCTCGTTCAGCTTGTAGGTCTTGCCCTTGGCTTCCAGCGTCAGCGTGCGGCGGATGGCTTGCGACAGGTTGATCTGGCCCTGGATCTGGTTGGACCACGACGGCGAGTTGCTGTCCTCGAAGTCGGTCATGTAGCTGTCGGCGCCGGAGTTGAACGCGTTGATGACCATCTTCGCGTCGACCGGGCCGGTGATCTCGACGCGCCGGCAGTGCAGCGCCTTCGGGATCGGCGCGACCTGCCAGTCGCCGTGGCGGATGTGTGCCGTCTCCGGCAGGAAATCGGGGCGCTCGCCGGCATCCAGGCGCTGCGTGCGCTCGACGCGGGCGGCCAGCAGCTGCTGGCGCCGCGGCTCGAACGCGCGGTGCAGCCTGGCCACCAGTTCCAGGGCCGGCAGCGTCAGCACCGTCTCGAAGCCCGGCAGGATGGGCGCGTTGATCTGCATGCCTTGCGGCAGGGAAAGGCTGCTCATGGGAATCCTCCTGGAATAACGAATCCCAAGACTCTATTGGAGACTTGGTTGAAGATTAATAGCCAGTGACGCCCTGGATTCGTGACCTGGATGCCATGAATCAAGCCGGGAACTGGCCCCCCAGCTGCGCCGTGAGCGCCACGGCCGCTTCGCGCACCGCTGCCAGGTGGGCTTCGACATAGCGCTGCGCCGGGATTGCTGACTTCCGCGCGCATAATCCCGCGCCATGGATCGGCTAAAGCAGATCGAATCGTTCGTATCGGTGGCTGCAAAAGGCAGCCTGACCGCCGCGGCCCATGCCGAAGGGGTCGCGCCCGCGGTCATCGGCCGGCGCATCGACGCGCTGGAAGAACGGCTGGGCGTCAAGCTGCTGGTGCGCACCACGCGGCGCATCACGCTGACCCACGAAGGCAGCGCCTTCCTCGAGGACTGCCAGCGCCTGCTGGCCGACCTGGCGAATGCCGAATCCAGCGTCAGCGCCGGCGGCGTCAAGGCGGCCGGCTACCTGCGGCTGACGGCGCCGGCCGGCTTCGGCCGCCGCCACGTCGCGCCGCTGGTGCCGCGCTTCCTCGCGCTGCACCCGGAGGTCAGCGTGTCGCTGAACCTGAGCGACCGGCTGGTCGACATCGTCAACGAGGGCGTGGACTGCGCGGTGCGTGTCGGCGAGCTGCCCGACAGCAGCCTGGTCAGCGTGCGGCTGGCCGACAACCGGCGCCTGTGCGTCGCGACGCCGGCCTACCTGAAGCGCGCCGGCACGCCGCGCGAGCCGCACGAGCTGTCGCGCCACGAATGCCTGACGCTCAGCAGCGATGCCAGCCAGACGCGCGGCTGGGCCTTCACGATCGACGGGCAGGTGCAGCACCTGCGGCTGAGCGGCCGGCTCGATTGCAGCGACGGCCAGGTGCTGCACGACTGGTGCCTGGCCGGGCTGGGCATTGCCTGGCGCTCGACCTGGGAGGTCGAGGGCGAAGTCGCGAGCGGTCAGCTGGTCAGCATGCTGGACGACTTCGCGGCGCCGCCGAACGGCATCTATGCGGTGTTCCCGCAGCGCAAGCACCTGCCGCTGCGGGTGCGCCTGTGGATCGATTTCCTCAAGCACACCTACGGCGACGCCGCCTACTGGCGCGACGCCGTGGACTGGCGCTGAAGGCTTACTTGGCGCCCGAAGCGGCGGCGGCCGGCGCCGACGCATCCTTGGTGCACTTCTTGACGAAGCTGTTCTTCGCCGCGCCCTTCAGCTTCTTGTCGGCCGCCTGCGTCTGGCAGGCCGCGCCGGCCTCGCTGGCCTTGGCCTCGCGCTCGCACTTCTTCATGAAGCTGTTCTTCGCCGCGCCGGCGAGCTTCTTGTCGGTCGCCTTCGCCTCGCAGGTCGCCGCGTCGGCCGCGAACGCCACGTTCGACAGCGCAATCAGGCCCAGGGCCAGCAGGGTGCTCAGTTTCTTCATGGGATTCCTCCGGGGTGCGGCGAACGGTGTGTCGCCGGCCCGGATTGAAGCACCTGTTCCGAATGTGATCAAGCGTGAGCTTGGGTCAACATGCGTCCGTTCATGTCACAACATGTCGCTCTTGACGGGGCTCAAAGAATGCGCCGCGGGTGGGCCAGCGCCTCGTGGGCGGCATGCAGCCGGCGCACCAGCACGCGGATGAAGGCCTCGTCGAACAGGTGGCGGCAGCCCGGGCTGACCTGGGCCAGCGTGTCGGGCGTGAAGGTGATGGTGGTGGCCGACTCGGTGACGATCACGTCGGTGCTGTGGCGACGCAACTCGGCACTGGGCGCCAGGTAGACCATCTCGCCCACCGAGGTGCCGGCGCCCAGCTGGGCCACCTTGGTGCCGTCGCGGAACACCTCGACCTCGCCCTGCGCAATGATGTGGAAGTTGCGGGTTTCCTCGCCGCGCCGATACAGCGCGTGGCCGAAGGTGTAGCGCTGCCATTTCGCGCGGTGCACCACCTCCCACAGCTCGACGTCGCCGAAGTTGGAGAAGAAATCCAGCGTGCGCAGCAGGTTGAAGCGCTCCGAATCGAGCACGCCCTGCAGCTGGCCGCGCGGCACCTGGTGGTTGACGATCAGCCCGGACAGCGCCTGCGCGAATTCGTCCCAGCTGGCGAAACGGTCTTCGGGGCGCTTGGCCAGCGCGCGCACGATGACYGCGTCGACGCCGTCGCCGACGCCGGCGCGCAGCAGGCTCGGCAGCACCGGCATCGCGTTGTAGACCTGGTTCATCATCGCCGACTGCGACGGTGCATCGAACGGGGGACGGCCGGCGATCAGGTGGTAGAGCACCGCGCCGAGCGAATACATGTCGGCGCGGCTGTCGAGCGAGGCGCCGTCGAGCTGCTCGGGCGCCATGTAGGCGAGCGAGCCGACGCGGTAGACCTGCGTGGTCTCGGCCGACATGTTCAGCACGCTGCCGAAGTCGGTCACCTTGACGTCGGTGATGCTGCCGTTGCTGATGACCGCCAGGATGTTGGCCGGCTTCACGTCGCGGTGCACCAGCCCCTGGCGGAACACGTAGCCCAGCGCCATTGCGCACTTGAAGCCGATCTCGACGATCAGCTCCAGCGGCAGCAGCTGGTCGGCGCGGCAATACTGGCGCAGCGTGTGGCCCGACACGTACTCCATCACCAGGTAGGGTTCGTTGGGGTCGGCCACCGCGTCGAAGATCTGCACCACGTTCGGGTGCTGCAGCCGGCCGACCAGCGCGGCCTCGGCGGCGAAGAAGCGCTCGAAGAAGCGGCCGTCGTTCGGATCGTTGACGGCGCCGGCGCGCACGCGCTTGATCGCGACGTCGCGCTGGTGGAATTCGTCGCGGGCCAGGAAGACCTCGCTGGTCGCACCCTCGCCCAGGCGGCGCAGCACCGGGTACTTGCCGACCTGCGCCGGCAAGGGCAGGCCGGACGTCGTGGCGGCTTCGGCGGTGGCGAGGGGAAGGCTCATGGAATGCTGTGCCGGCGCGAACGCCGAGAGACCGAGATTGGCATCTTGGCACCGTCGCCGGGGCCATGTGTGCCAAATTGAACACAAAAGGCGGTGCTTATCCGGGCCATGGACTTCGTCCGCGGGACGGCCGACGGGCATGGGGCCGCCACTTAGAATCGCCGCCATGATCCAAGCCCAACAGGAACTGCTGCAGGCGCTGGCCGCAGCGGTTGCCGACGTTTCCCCCGACAGCACGCTGCCCGTCGCGTTCGAGCTGCCCAAGCAGGCCTCGCACGGCGACCTGGCCGTGACGCTCGCGATGCAGCTGGCCAAGCCGCTGAAGAAGAACCCGCGCGAACTGGCCCAGGCGCTGGTCGACGCGCTGAACCGGCAGCCCGCCGTGCAGCGCCACGTCGCAGCCCTCGAGATCGCCGGCCCGGGCTTCATCAACCTGCGACTGAAGGATTCCGCCAAGCAGGCGGTGATCGGCGAGATCCTGGCCGCCGGCGATGGCTTCGGCCGCCAGCCGGCCAACGGACGCCGCGTGATGGTCGAGTTCGTCTCGGCCAACCCGACCGGGCCGCTGCACGTCGGGCATGCGCGCGGCGGCGCGCTCGGCGACGCGATCTGCAGCCTGCTCGACACGCAGGGCTGGCAGGTGACGCGCGAGTTCTACTACAACGATGCCGGCGTGCAGATCGCGACGCTGGCCGCATCGACCCAGGCGCGGCTGAAGGGCCTGAAGCCGGGCGAGGCCGCGTGGCCGGAGTCGGCCTACAACGGCGAGTACATCGCCGACATCGCGAACGACTTCCTCGCGAAGAAGACCGTCCGGTCCGACGACCGCGAGTTCACCGCCTCCGGCGATCCGGACGACCTGGACGGCATCCGCCAGTTCGCGGTCGCCTACCTGCGCCACGAGCAGGACCTGGACCTGCAGGCCTTCGGCATCCGCTTCGACAACTACTTCCTCGAATCGAGCCTGTACACCAGCGGGCGCGTCGAGCAGGCGGTGGCGCGGCTGGTGGCCGCCGGCAAGACCTTCGAGGACGGCGGCGCGCTGTGGCTGCGCACCACCGAGTACGGCGACGACAAGGACCGCGTGATGCGCAAGTCCGACGGCACGTACACCTACTTCGTGCCCGACGTCGCGTACCACATCAACAAGTGGGAGCGCGGCTTCACCAAGGTGGTCAACGTGCAGGGCACCGACCACCACGGCACCATCGCCCGCGTGCGCGCCGGCGTGCAGGCGGCCGGCGAGAACATCCCGGCCGGCTACCCCGACTACGTGCTGAACAAGATGGTCACGGTGATGCGCGGCGGCGAGGAGGTGAAGATCTCCAAGCGCGCCGGCGGCTACGTGACGCTGCGCGACCTGATCGACTGGACCAGCCGCGACGCGGTGCGCTTCTTCATGATCAGCCGCAAGGCCGACACCGAGTTCACGTTCGACATCGACTTGGCGTTGAAGCAGAACGACGAGAACCCGGTGTACTACGTGCAGTACGCGCACGCCCGCATCAGCAAGGTGCTGCGCGACTGGGTGGCCGAGCACGGCGGCGACCTGGCCGCGCTGCCGCAGGCCGACCTGTCGCTGCTGACCGCGCCGACCGAGGCCGCGCTGCTGCTGAAGCTGGCCGAGTACCCGCAGGTGCTGGCGCGCGCCGCCGCCGACCTGGCGCCTCACGACGTCGCGTTCTACCTGCGCGACGTCGCCAGCGCCTTCCACAGCTACTACGGGGCCGAGCGCTTCTTGCTGCCCGACCAGCCCCCGCTGATGCGCGCCCGCCTCGCGCTGCTGGCCGCCACCGCCCAGGTGCTGCGCAATGCGCTGCAGGTACTGGGCGTGGCCGCCCCCGACCGGATGTAATGGAGAACGCATGAAAAGCCAACGTGGCGGTTTTGTCCTGGGGCTGATCGTCGGCCTGCTGATCGGCCTGGCGCTCGCGCTGGGCGTGGCGCTGTACATCGCCAAGGTGCCGGTGCCCTTCATCAACAAGGTGCCGCAGCGCACGGCCGAGCAGGACGCGGCCGAGGCGGAGAAGAACAAGAACTGGGACCCGAACAGCTCGCTGTCCGGCAAGACGCCGGTCAAGCCGCTCGGCCAGGCCGCGAGCGGCGTGGTCGCCGCGCCGGCCCCGGCCTTCCCGCCCTCGGTGCCGTCCACCACCGCCGCGACCCCGGCGCCGGTCGCGAGCACGCCGCGCAAGGACGCGCGCGACCCGGCCGCGATCCTCGAGGGCCGGGCCACGGCCGCCGCCAGTGCACCGGCCGGGCTGACGGCGTCCACCAAACCCGGCTCCGACGCGTTGAGCTACTTCGTCCAGGCAGGCGCTTTCGGGCGCGTCGAGGATGCCGAACAGCAGCGCGCCAAGCTCGGCCTGATGGGCATGCAGGCCAGGATCACCGAGCGCGAGCAGTCCGGGCGCACGATGTACCGCGTCCGGCTCGGCCCGTTCGACAAGAAGGAAGACGCCGACCTGGCGAAGGAAAAGCTGGATGGGGTGGGCGTGGAGTCGGCGCTGGTGCGTGTCCAGAAGTAGCGCGCCGAAGTAGGCTGAACTTTCCTATCCGACCCGACTCCACCGCTCGTCGTTGACCCTTACACACTTTTGGACTTGAACATGAACCGTCGCGATTTCTCGGCACAGCTGGTCGGGGCCGCCGGCCTCGGCGCCCTCGGCCTCGCGGCCGGCACCGGCGCCCAGGCGCAGGGCGCCCCGGTCGAAGGCACGAACTACGTGAAGCTCGGACAACCGGTGCCGACGTCCGCGCCCGGCAAGATCGAGGTGGTGGAGTTCTTCTGGTACGGCTGCCCGCACTGCAATGCCTTCGAGCCGGCGCTGGACGCCTGGCAGAAGAAGCTGCCGGCCGACGTGGTGTTCCGCCGCGTGCCGGTCGCCTTCCGCGACGAGCCTTTCGTGGCCCACCAGCGCATCTTCTATGCGCTCGAATCGATGGGCAAGGTGGAAGCGATGCACCGCAAGGTGTTCTACGCGATCCACAACGAGCATGCGCGCCTGGACAAGCCGGACGAGATCGCCGCCTTCATGGACAAGAACGGCATCGACAAGGCCAAGTTCCTCGAGGCCTACAACTCGTTCTCGACCCAGACCAAGATCAAGCAGGCCAGCAAGCTGGGCGAGGCCTACAAGCTCGACGGCGTGCCGGCCCTGGGCATCAATGGCCGCTACTTCACCTCGGGTTCGCTGGCCGGCACCAACGAGGGCATGCTGCGCGTCACCGATTTCCTGATCCAGAAGTCGCGCTCGGGCGGCTGACCCCGGAGTCGGTCCGGAACCGACTTCAACTGGTAACGCAGATGGCATGAAACTGTGGCTAGAATGGCCTGCAAGTTTCATGCCGCCATGCCGCCACTTACCTACACCCTCCTGACTTCCAGCCGCCGCCTGGCGTTCTTCGCCGCGGCCTGCGCCCTGATGGCGGCGTTGCCGGCCCAGGCCGAGCGCGCCGATCGCCTGAAGAAGATGGAGGTCGAATCCGACCAGCCCGGCAAGGTCGACCTGATCAACCAGCTGGTGGTCTTCAACGGCAACGTCGTGGTCAGCAAGGGCACGATGCTGATCAAGGCGGCGCGCATCGAGGTGCGCGAGAGCCCCGACGGCTACCAGTCGGCGCTGGCCATCGGCAGTGCCGGCCAGCCGGCCAGCTTCCGCCAGAAGCGCGAAGGCCTGAACGAGTTCATCGAAGGCGAGGCCGAGCGCCTCGAGTACGACAGCAAGCTCGACACGATCCGCTTCGTCAGCAAGGCCTCGGTGCGGCGCCTGCGCGGCACCGCCGTCGCCGACGAGGTGACCGGCGCGCTGATCACCTACGACGGCACGGCCGAGCTGTTCACCGTCGCCGGCGGCAGCGCCGCGGTGACGCCGAACAACCCGACCGGCCGCGTGCGCTACGTGTTCACCCCCAAGGAAGGCACGCCCGCCGCCGCCGAAGCCGCCTCCCAGCCCGCCTCGGGAGCCCGGCCGTGAGCGCGGTCCCCGCCATCGATCCGCTGGCCGGCGCGAGCCGGCTCGAAGCTGTCGGGCTGCAGAAGACCTACGGCGCGCGCAAGGTGGTGAAGGACGTGCGCCTGTCGGTGCGCAGCGGCGAGGTGGTGGGCCTGCTCGGCCCCAACGGCGCCGGCAAGACCACCAGCTTCTACATGATCGTCGGCCTGGTGCGTGCCGACGACGGCCAGATCCTGATCGACGGCCAGCGCGTCGAACGCCTGCCGATCCACCAGCGCTCGCGCCTGGGCCTGAGCTACCTGCCGCAGGAAGCCTCGATCTTCCGCAAGCTGACGGTCGAGGAGAACATCCGCGCCGTGCTCGAGCTGCAGCGCGGCCCGGACGGCAAGGAGCTGCCCAAGGCCACCGTCGACAAGCTGCTCGGCAACCTGCTGAACGACCTGAGCATCGAGAAGCTGCGCGACAGCCCGGCACCGGCGCTGTCGGGCGGCGAGCGCCGGCGCGTCGAGATCGCGCGCGCACTGGCCACGCAGCCGCGCTTCATCCTGCTGGACGAGCCGTTCGCCGGCGTCGACCCGATCGCGGTGATCGAGATCCAGCGCATCATCGGTTTCCTGAAGAGCCGTGGCATCGGCGTGCTGATCACCGACCACAACGTGCGCGAGACGCTGGGCATCTGCGACCGCGCCTACATCATCAGCGAGGGGCGGGTGCTCACCGAGGGCACGCCGACCGAGATCGTCGACAACGCCGATGTGCGGAAGGTGTACCTCGGCGAACACTTCCGCATGTAGGGGCCGAGCACATGAAGCCCTCACTGCAGGTTCGCCTGTCGCAGCACCTGGCGTTGACGCCTCAATTGCAGCAGTCCATCCGGCTGCTGCAGCTCTCCACGCTCGAACTCCATCAAGAGGTCGAGCAGATGCTGGAAGCCAACCCCTTCCTCGAGGCCGAGGAAGACGCGGCACCGGTGTTCGAACCGCTGGCCGAGCGCCTGACGCCGGCCGAGCGCAACGCCGAGCGCGAGGCCGACAGCAGCGCCGCGAGCGAGGCCTCGAGCGACACCGCACCCGACGAAGCGGCCGGCGTCGACGGCGCCGAGTTCGGTGCCACCGAGCGCGAGGACTGGGAGAACGGCACCGAGCGCGACGACTTCGACGGCATCCGCGAGACGCCCAGCTCGGCCAGCGGCAACAGCGCCTCCGACGACGACTTCGAGGGCCAGGACCGCAACCCGCAGGCGCCGAGCCTGCAGGAGCACCTGCGCGAGCAGCTGCTGGGCATGCGCGTGAGCGCCGAGGATGCGGCCGCGATCACGGTGCTGATCGAATCGCTGGACGACGACGGCTACCTCGCCGACACGCTCGAGGAGATCGCCGCCGAACTGGCCGGCGACCCCGAGCAGCAGGAAGAGATCCTCGAGCGGCTGCAGTGCGCGCTGAAATGGCTGCAGAACATGGAGCCGCTGGGCGTCGGTGCGCGCAACCTCGGCGAATGCCTGACGCTGCAGCTGCGCACCCAGGAGCGCTGCGAAGCGCAGATGATCGCGATCATCATCTGCAAGCAGCACCTGGACCTGCTGGCGCGGCGCGACATGAAGAAGCTGATGGCCGCGACCGGCGCCGACGAAGAGCTGATCAAGCAGGCGCAGGCGCTGATCGTGGGCCTGGAGCCCAAGCCGGGGCGGCCGTTCGCGCGCGCCGAGGCCAACATCATCGTGCCCGACGTGATCGTGCAGAAGTCCGGCCGCAACTGGAAGGTGGTGCTGAACCCGGACGTGATGCCCAAGCTGCGCATCAACGACCTGTACGCGCAGGCGATCCGCCAGGGCCGCGGCTCCGGCGGCAGCGGCAGCGCGCTCAGCTCGCGGCTGCAGGAGGCGCGCTGGTTCATGAAGAACATCCAGCAGCGCTTCGACACCATCCAGCGCGTGTCGCAGGCCATCGTCGAGCGGCAGAAGAGCTTCTTCACGCATGGCGAGATCGCGATGAAGCCGCTGGTGCTGCGCGAGATCGCCGACGAGCTGGGGCTGCACGAGTCGACCATCTCGCGCGTCACCACCGCCAAGTACATGGCGACGATGTTCGGCACCTTCGAGCTGAAGTATTTCTTCGGTTCGTCGCTGAACACCGAGGCCGGCGGCAACGCGTCGAGCACCGCGGTGCGCGCGCTGATCAAGCAGCTGGTGAGCGCCGAAGACGCGGCCAAGCCGCTGTCGGACAGCCAGCTGAGCCACATGCTCGAGGAGCAGGGCATCCAGGTGGCGCGGCGCACGGTCGCGAAGTACCGCGAGGCCCTCAAGATCGCGCCGGCCAATCTCCGCAAAGCCCTCTGAGCTGTCCCGCCATGTGTGCCCTCCCCCTGTTCCTGCCGTGCGCCGCGGGCGTCGAATCGCTGCTCGCCGAGGAGGTGATGCGCATCCTGCCGACCGCGAAGGTGCATGCCGCGCGCGGCGGCGTCGCGCTGGATGGCGACCCGTCCGAGGTGATGACGCTGAACCTCGAATGCCGGCTTGCGCAGCGCGTGCTGGCCGAGGTGGCCGAAGGGCCGTACCGCGACGAGGCCGACCTGTACGAGCTCGCGCGCGGCGTCGACTGGCAGCAGTGGATCACGCCGGAGCACACGCTGCGCGTCGACACCACCGCGCAGCGCAGCCCGCTGCGCAGCCTGAACTTCGCCGCGCTGCGCATCAAGGACGCGGTGTGCGACCAGCTGCGCGAGGCCACCGGCACGCGCCCGAGCGTCGACACGCGCCACCCCGACCTGCCGCTGCTGCTGCACGTCGGCGAGCAGCGTGCCTCGCTCTACGTCGACACCTCGGGCGAGCCGCTGTTCAAGCGCGGCTGGCGCGAGGACAAGGGCGACGCGCCGCTGAAGGAGACGCTGGCGGCCGCGATGCTGGCCGCCGCCGGTTGGCGCGGCACGCCCGAGGCCGGGGGCGCGCTGCACGACCCGTGCTGCGGCTCCGGCACGATCGCGATCGAGGCGGCGCAGATCGCCTGCGGCATCGCCCCCGGGCTGAAGCGCCGCTTCGCGTTCGAGCGCCTGCTGCCGTTCGCGGATGCCGAGATGCGCGCGCAGTGGCAGCGCCTGAAGAGCCATGCGCAATCGCGCATCCACGCGAGCGCGGTGCCCATCCATGCGAGCGACGTGTCGTTCCGCATGGTCGACTTCGCGCGCCGCAATGCGCAGCGCGCCGGGGTCGAGCAGGCGATCCAGTTCAACGGCGGCGATGCGCTGGAGCGCCCCGCACCGGCGCTGCCGGCCGGGCTGCCGGGCACGCTGATGATCAACCCGCCGTATGGCGAGCGCATCGAGGTGGCCGGCAAGGCGCGCGCCCAGGCCCGCCCCGACCCGCAGGACGGCGACAACAAGGCGCTGGTCGACGACTTCTTCCCGCGCCTGTCGGCGCACTGGAAGCGCGCCTACACGCAGCACCCCGGCGGCTGGACCGCCTGGGTGCTGAGCCCGGACATGAAGCTGCCCGGCGCGATGCGGCTGAAGGAATCGAAGCGCGTGCCGATGTGGAACGGCCCGATCGAGTGCCGCCTGTTCCGCTTCGACCTGGTGGCAGGTTCAGCGCGCCCGTAGCCCGGATGCCAATCCGGGACGCCGTCACCGGTTCAGCAACTGCCCGATCAAGCTGCCGATGTCGCCCATGCCGGTGCTGGCCGGCAGCTGCCCCTGCGGCGTCAGGTGATCGACCACCTGCGGCAGCACCTTCGACAGCTGGTCCGCCGCCTCGCCGTGCGACAACCCGAGCTGCTCGGCGATCAATCCCAGGTTGCCCGAGCCGAGCACGCTTTGCAGCTGGTCGGCCGACACCGGCAGGTTCTGCCCCGTCGACACCCACGAGCCGATCACGTGACCCAGCCCGCCCTGCTCGAAGCGCGAGACCAGGTCGGCCAGCCCGCCTCCGGGCCCGTTGCTGCTCAGCATCGACACCAGCGCACTGACGAGTGCCGCCTGGTTGCCACCCCCACCCCCCTGGCCGGCAACCATGCCGGCGACGGTATCGAGCAATCCCATGATGGGCTCCTTGCAGACGAGAGGCCGATTCTGGGCGCGCGCCGTGTCCGGCACAAGGCAGGCCACGTCAGCGGGAGGCCGATCCCCCCAGGCTGAAGTAGAAGGTCGCGCCGCCGTTCGGCGTGCCCTGCGCCCAGAGCCGCCCGCCATGGCGCTCAACGATGCGCTTGACGATGCTCAGGCCCACCCCATGGCCCTGGAAACGCTGGCCGTGCAGGCGCTGGAACGGCTGGAACAGGCGCCCGGCCTCGCCGGGATCGAAGCCGACGCCGTTGTCGCGCACGAACAGCACCTGCTCGCCGTTCTCGGCGAACGCGCCCACCTCGACCTGGGGCGGCGCCGACTCGCGCGAGAACTTGATCGCGTTGCCCAGCAGGTTCACGTACACCTGCCGCAGCAGGCCCGGGTCGGCCGCGACGGTGGGGAGCGCGCCGACGCGCACCGGCAGCGCAGCGCCCTGCGGGTCGGCCAGGCGCATCTGCTCCAGCGTGTCGTGCACGAAGGCCTGCAGGTCCAGCGGCTGCGGTGCGAGGTCGGTGTCGCCGACGCGCGCCAGCGCGAGCAGGTCGCCCACCAGCTGCGCCGAGGCCTCGGCCTGCCCGGTGATCACCGGCAGCAGGCGCCGAACGGTCGCCTCGTCGCCGCGTTCCAGCGCCTCGGCCGCCAACCGCGACACGCCGGCGATGCCGCCCAGCGGCCCGCGCAGGTCGTGCGAGACGCTGCGGTTGAAGCCTTCGAGGCACTCCACCATCTCGCGCAGCTCGGCAGTGCGCTGGGCCACGCGCTGCTCCAGCGATTCGTTCAGCGCCTGCAGCGCGGCCTCGGCGCGTTCGCGCCGCTGCAGTTCCTCGGCGGCGCGCTGCTGCGCGCGCAGCAGGCCGGTGGTCAGCACCGTCGCGCCCGACACCGCGGTCGGCAGGATCACGGCATAGCGCAGCCATTGCACATCGACCAAGCCCAGCCACGCGGCCCCCACGACCGCCGGGTACAGCATCAACGCGCTGAACACCAGCGCATGGCCGCGGCGCGGCTCGCGGCGCAGCGCCGCCAGCGCGAGGACGGCCTGGCCGAGCATGAAGCCGCTGTAGACCGTGAAGCCGACGATGCGCGGCATCAGCTTCAGCAGCACGAGCGCGAGCGTCAGCGTGCCGACGGCCACGGCGAGCGCGCGCAGCCGCGCGGCGATCGGCGCGGCCGGCCCGGCGTAGTCGATCATGCCCAGCGTGATGAACACGACCGCCGGGGCCGTCATCGCCACGGCGATCGGGTTCGGCTGTTGCGCCACCGCCTGCAGCCGGGCATCGAAGACGTAGACCAGCGCGACCAGTGCGTAGCCGGCCGCGAACAGCAGCGACCAGCGCTGCCGCTCGGCGCGCCACACGATGGCGTGCAGCAGCGCCAGCGCACCCAGCGACCATGCACCGGCCAACGCGAATGCCTCGACTGCCTGCACGAGCCCCCCTGCTGCATGTCCTTCGCGCAGTGGACGATGCTTCGCGGGCCGGCGCGGCTAGGACTAACCACTAAGCGGCCGCGGCCGCGTCAGGCGGGAGGCTGCAGCGCGAGGTGGGCGAGCGCCGCCAGCGGCGCGGTGTCGGCGCGCAGCACGCGCGGCCCGAGGCTGACCGGCACGAAGCCGGCCGCGGCGGCCAGCGCCTCCTCGGCTTCGCTGAGCCCGCCCTCCGGCCCGCTCAGGAAGGTGACGGCGGCAGCGCGCTGCGCACTGAACGGTTGCGGCGTGCGCAGGCTCAGCACGAAGCGCCGCTCGCCGCCCGGCGGCAGGGCGCGCAGCCAGTCCGCCAGGCTGCGCACCGGTGCAATCACCGGCACGCGCGTGCGCCCGCATTGCTCGCTGGCCGCGGCGGCCACGCCCTGCCAGTGGGCGACCTTCTTGTCGGCGCGCTCGCCCTGCAGGCGCAGCACCGAGCGCTCGGTCATCAGCGGCTGGATCGCGGCGACGCCCAGTTCGGTGGCTTTCTCGACCAGCCCGTCCATGCGCTCGTTGGCCGGCATGCCGACCGCCAGCGTCACCGCAAGCGGCAGCTCGCGCTCGATCGCGACGTGGGCCTGCAACCGCACCCGCACCTCGCTGCGCCCCATCTGGGTGACGCTGGCCTGCCATTCGCCGCCGGCGCCGTCGAACAGCGTCAGCGGATCGCCCGGTTGCAGGCGCAGCACCTGGACATGGCGCGCGGCGCCGGCGGGCAAGCTCAGTTCGAGGCCGGCCTGCAGCGGCTCGGGCACATGGAAGCGGGGAGGCATGGCGCGAGTTTGCCTCACCCACGAACCGTTCGCCCTGAGCAGGAACTGAGCTCGTCGAAGGCCCGTGTCGAAGGGTTGCTGCCGCAGCGCGCCGGAGGTTCCGGTACGCTTCCACGAGGCCTTCGGCAGGCTCAGTCCGACCCTTCGACAAGCTCAGGGCGAGCGGGTTGCCCGCCGGCGCCAGGCGCGCCAGCGCGACTTGATGCGGCGTGCGCCGCGCCACACCGCCGAACGGCGCAGCGCGTCCATCACGCGCTGCTTCGTCGCGCGCCACCAGGCCAGTGCGCGGGCGAACCACGCATAGCGCACCAGCTGCGACTCGGTCAGGATGAACAGCCGCCCGACCAGTGCGGTGCCCAGCAGCTTGGCCACCACGATGATCGTGACGCCCAGCACCGCATGGCCCCGGTGGATCACCCACAGCGCGAACAGCTTGATCGGGAACAGCGCGATCGCCGGCACCAGGAACAGCGCCAGCGCGACGCGCGGCGGCGCGCCGCGCAGCAGGGCCTCGAGCCGGGCCAGCGGCGGCCAGGCGGCGAGACGCGCGACGAAGGCCGTCAGCGGCCGCCAGCCCCATTCCTCGACGAACAGGACGAGCGCGGCGAACAGCAGCAGCGCGCCGCGCAGCAGGCGCCACGCGGTGCGCGCCAGCAGGCGCCACAGGCTCATCGGCCGGTCAGCCGCCGTACAGCGTGCGCCGTGCCTTGTGCGCCGCCGGCTCGCCCTTGCGCGCGCGGATCTGCTCGATGGTGCGGTCGGCGACGTCGCGCAGCTCCTCGATCGTGCTGGCCTTCTCGACCGCCAGCGTCAGCGTGAAGCCACGCAGACCGAGCTCGGCCGAGATCATCTGCGTCAGCGCAGCGGTGAACTTGGCATAGTCGAGCTCGCCCGGGTCGACCGGCGTCCCCACCGTGGAGGCGGGTGCGGAGGCCGCGATGGCCGGCGGCGGGCTGGTGCGCGAGCTGCCGCTGCCGGCCACCGGCGCGATCAGGCCCATGCCTTCGAGCGCACGGAAATCCTCGATCGTCACGCCGACCACGTTGGCCAGCAGCATGTCCTCGGACTTGGCGCCGTCGATCAGCAGCAGCAGGTTGCGCTGCGCGCGCTCCTTCACCAGGGCGCGTGCCGTCATCTCGATCCGTCCCGCGTCAGTCTTCTGCCAGATCACGTGAAGTCCCCCATGACGCAGCGCAACAACGCTGCGCCGCCCGAATTTAGCAGCATGAGTCCCGCGGTGGGGAACTCACCGGGTACGAAATCAGGTCTTGTCACGCAGCTCCCGTCGCAGGATCTTGCCGACCGGGCTCTTGGGCAACTCGGTGCGGAACTCGATCACCTTCGGCCGCTTGTAGCCGGTCATGTTGGCCTCGCAGTAGGCGCGCACGTCGGCCTCGGTGAGGGCCGGGTTCTTGCGCACGATCACCAGCTTGACCGCCTCGCCGGCCTTCGCGTCGGGCACGCCGATCGCGGCGCACTCGAGCACGCCGGGCATCTGCGTGACCACGTCCTCGACCTCGTTCGGGTAGACGTTGAAGCCGCTCACCAGGATCATGTCCTTCTTGCGGTCGACGATCTTGAMGTAGCCGTTGSCGTCCAYSRTGCCGATRTCGCCSGWGCGGAAGAAGCCGTCGGCCGTCATGACCTTGGCCGTCTCGTCCGGGCGCTGCCAGTAGCCGGCCATCACCTGCGGGCCGCGGATCGCGATCTCGCCCGGCGTGCCCAGCGGCACCTCGTTGCCGTCGTCGTCCAGCAGCGTCAGCTCGGTGGACGGCAGCGGCAGCCCGATGGTGCCGGTGAAGGCGGTGCTGTCGGTCGGGTTGCAGGTGGCCGACGGCGAGGTCTCCGACAGGCCGTAGCCCTCGCAGATCGCGCAGCCGGTCTTCTCGAGCCACAGCTTGGCCACGGCCTGCTGCACCGCCATGCCGCCGCCGACCGAGATCTTCAGGTGGCTCCAGTCGACGGTGTTGAACTGCGCATGGTTGGCCATCGCGTTGAACAGCGTGCTGACCGCCGGGAAGCTGTGGAAGCGGTGTGCCGACAGCTCCTTGAACACGGCCGGGATGTCGCGCGGGTTCGGGATCAGGATGTTGCAGCCGCCGGTGCGCAGCGACAGCATCATGTTCGAGGTGAAGCCGAAGATGTGGTACAGCGGCAGCGCGCACACCGTCATGCTCTGCTCGCCGGCCGGGATGCGCTTGAGCGCCGGCTGGTACCAGGCCTCGGCCTGCAGCGTGTTGGCCACCAGGTTGCGGTGCAGCAGCACCGCGCCCTTGCTGACGCCGGTGGTGCCGCCGGTGTACTGCAGCACCGCGATGTCGTCGAGCTTGACGGGCACCGGCTTGAAGCTGGCGCGCTTGCCGGCCGCGATCGCGTCGTTGTAGCGCACCGCGCCGGGCAGCTCGAAGGCCGGCACCAGCTTCTTCACGTTGCGCACCACGTAGTTGACGATCAGGCCTTTCGGGAAGCCGAGCATGTCGCCCATGCTCGCGAGGATGACCTTCTTCGTCGGCACCGCGGCCGCGCAGGCCTGCAGCGTGGTCGCGAAGTTCTCGATGATCAGGATGGCCTTGGAGCCCGAGTCCTTCAGCTGGTGCTCCAGCTCGCGCGGCGTGTACAGCGGGTTGACGTTGACCACCACCAGGCCGGCGCGCAGGATGCCGGCGACCGCGATCGGGTACTGCGGCACGTTGGGCATCATGATGGCGACGCGGTCGCCCTTCTCGAGGCCCAGCGTCTGCAGGTAGGCCGCGAACGCGCGCGAGGCCTCGTCGACCTCGCGGAACGTGAAGGCCTTGCCCATGAACTTGTACGCCGGCAGCGCCGCGTACTTCTTCAAGCTCTCGTCGATCAGCGCGGTCAGCGACGTGTACTGATCCACGTTGATGTGCTCGGGCACCCCAGCGGGGTACTGCTTGAGCCAGGTCTTTTCCATCGAATCCTCCGGGAACGAACGCGCGATTCTGTCTTAACCCTTACAAGGCACCGCTAAGGTCTTTCGATATGACATGCCTCCCGGCAGGTTCCCGGGTGCGCCACGATTGACGCCCGGTTGAGCTTCACTTAGGCTCCTCGTCAATTGGTCAGACCACCAGACCAATCCAACTTTCAGACGGATCGCACCCATGACCCAGCGACTGGCCGGCAAGGCCGCCCTCGTCACCGCGGCCGGCCAGGGCATCGGCCGCGCCACCGCCGAAGCCTTCGCGCGCGAAGGCGCGCGCGTCGTCGCCACCGACATCAACGATGCCGCGCTGGCCGAGCTGTCGCGCATCCCCGGCATCACCGCGCACCACCTGGACGTGCGCGACGGCGCGGCGGTGCAGTCGCTGGTGGCCGGGCTCGGGCCGCTGCAGGTGCTGTTCAACGGCGCCGGCTTCGTGCATGCCGGCAGCATCCTCGAATGCGACGACGCGGCCTGGGACTTCTCGTTCGACCTGAACGTGCGCTCGATGTACCGCACCATCCGCGCCGCCCTGCCGGCCATGCTGGCGCACGGCGGCGGGTCCATCATCAACGTGGCCTCGGTGGCCGGCAGCATCAAGGGTGCGCCGAACCGCTTCGTCTACGGCACCACCAAGGCGGCGGTGATCGGGCTGACCAAGTCGGTCGCGGCCGATTTCGTCGCCAAGGGCATCCGCTGCAACGCGATCTGCCCGGGCACGGTCGAGTCGCCGTCGCTGCGCCAGCGCATCGAGGCACAGGCCAGCGCCAGCGGCCAGACGGTCGCGCAGGTCGAGGCGGCCTTCGTGGCGCGCCAGCCGATCGGGCGCGTCGGCAGCACCGCCGAGATCGCCGCGCTGGCGGTGTATCTCGCCTCCGACGAGTCGGGTTTTACGACGGGTACCGCGCAGGTCATCGACGGCGGCTGGTCCAATTGATCATTCCACTTCAGTGAAGAGACGTCCATGAAACTGATGCGACACGGCCCCAAGGGCTCCGAACAACCGGCGCTGGTCGACGCCGACGGCCAGCTGCGCGACCTCTCCGGCGTGCTGCCCGACATCAGCGCCGCCACGCTGAGCCCGCACGGCCTGAAGCGCCTGCACGAGCTGGACCCGGCCACGCTGCCGCTGGTCGCCCGGCCGGGCCGCATCGCGCCGCCCTGGTCGGGCCTGGGCAAGTTCATCTGCATCGGCCTGAACTATGCCGACCACGCGGCCGAGTCCGGGCAGCCGGTGCCGGCCGAGCCGGTGGTCTTCATGAAGGCGATCAGCGCGCTGATCGGCTGCAACGACCCGGTGGTGCTGCCGAAGAACTCGGTGAAGAGCGACTGGGAGGTCGAGCTGGGCGTGGTGATCGGCAGCACCGCGCGCTACGTGTCGCAGGCCGAGGCCCTGGACCACGTGGCCGGCTACTGCGTCGTCAACGACCTGTCGGAGCGCGAGTACCAGCTCGAGCGCGGCGGCACCTGGGACAAGGGCAAGGGCTGCGACACCTTCGGGCCGGTCGGGCCGTGGCTGGTGACGAAGGACGAGGTGCCCGACCCGCAGAACCTGTCGATGTGGCTCGAGGTCAACGGCAAGCGCTTCCAGAACGGCAGCACGAAGACGATGGTGTTCAACGTGGCGCACCTGGTCAGCTACGTGAGCCGCTTCATGACGCTGCATCCGGGCGACCTGATCAGCACCGGCACGCCGCCCGGCGTGGGCATGGGGCAGAAGCCGCAGCTCTACCTGAAGGCGGGCGACACGATGCGGCTGGGCATCCAGGGCCTGGGCGAGCAGCGGCAGACGGTGCATGCGTGGAATCCGGAGCTGATCGACGGCGTATGACAACCCCTCGCCCGGCGAGTACACCGGTCGATCCCCCGAGGGGATGCGGGCCGGCTTGGGGCGGCCCGGCGCTCGGCCCGCATGCCACTCCATGACTGCCCCCACCATCCGCATCCATCCCGCCGACGACGTCGTCATCGCGCGGCGGCAGCTGGTGTCGGGCACGCGCATCGACGCGGAAGGCGTCACCGTCATCGGGCTGATCCCGCCCGGCCACAAGCTCGCGGTGCGCGACATCGCGGCCGGCGCGCCGGTGCGCCGCTACAACCAGGTGATCGGCATCGCGCGCCAGGCCATCGCCGCCGGCCAGCACGTGCACACGCACAACCTGGAGTTCTCGAACTTCGAGCGCGACCCCGCGACCGGCGAGGACGCACACCCGACCGACTTCGTCGCCGCGCCGGCCACCTTCCAGGGCATCGTGCGCGCCGACGGCCGCATCGCGACGCGCAACTACATCGGCATCCTGACCTCGGTGAACTGCTCGGCCACCGTCGCGCGTGCGATCGCCGACCATTTCCGGCGCGACATCCACCCCGAGGCGCTGGCCGGCTTCCCGAACGTCGACGGCGTGGTCGCGCTGACCCACGGCGCCGGCTGCGCCACCGACAGCGAGGGCGAACCGCTGCAGGTGTTGCGCCGCACGCTGGCCGGCTACGCCCGGCACCCGAACTTCGCGGCGCTGCTGATGGTGGGCCTGGGCTGCGAGACCAACCAGATCGCCGGCATCGGCCTGGGCGACGACGGCCCGCGGCTGCACAGCTACAACATCCAGGACGCCGGCGGCACCGCGAAGGCAGTCGCGCGCGGCATTGCGCTGGTGCAGCAGATGCTGCCCGACGCGAACCGCGTCGCGCGCCGGCCGGTCGGCGCCGGCCACCTGTGCGTCGGGCTGCAATGCGGCGGCTCCGACGGCTACTCGGGCATCAGCGCCAACCCGGCACTGGGCGCCGCGGTCGACCTGCTGGTGCGCCACGGCGGCACCGCCATCCTGTCGGAGACGCCCGAGATCTACGGCGGCGAGCACCTGCTGACGCGGCGCGCGGTGTCGCCCGCGGTCGCCGGCAAGCTGCTCGCGCGGCTGCGCTGGTGGGAAGACCACTGCGCGCGCAACCATGCCGAGATGGACAACAACCCGTCGGCCGGCAACAAGGCCGGCGGGCTGACCACCATCCTCGAGAAGTCGCTCGGCGCGATCGCCAAGAGCGGCACCACCAACCTGGTCGACGTCTACGAGTACGCCGAGCCGGTGACGGCGCACGGCCTGGTGTTCATGGACACGCCGGGCTACGACCCGGTCAGCGCGACCGGCCAGGTGGCCGGCGGGGCCAACCTGATCTGCTTCACGACCGGCCGCGGCTCGGCCTACGGCTGCGCGCCGTCACCGTCGCTCAAGCTGTCGACCAACACCGCGCTGTGGCAGCGCCAGCAGGACGACATCGACATCAACTGCGGCAGCGTGGTCGACGGCGAGATCGGCATCGCCGCGCTGGGCGAGCAGATCTTCGCGCAGATGCTGGCCACCGCGTCGGGCGAGCCGACCAAGAGCGAACGCCACGGCTACGGGCAGAACGAATTCGTGCCGTGGCAGTTCGGGGCGGTGATGTAGCTCAGCGCGCGAGCAGGTGCGGCAAGGTCAGGGACAAGGCCGGCCAGTAGGTCACCAGCACCAGGAAGCCGATCATCGTCAGCAGCCACGGCCACACCGCGATCGTCAGCTCGGTGATGCCCATCTTGCTGATGCCCGATGCGACGTACAGGTTCAGCCCGACCGGCGGGTGGCACATGCCCACCTCCATGTTGACCGCCATCAGGATGCCCAGGTGGATCGGGTTGACGCCCAGCTTGCAGGCCACCGGGTACAGGATGGGCGCCATGATCAGCACGATGGCCGACGGGTCCATGAAGTTGCCGGCCACCAGCAGGATGATGTTGACCAGCAGCAGGAACACCACCACGCCGAAGCCCTGGCCCGTCATCCACGCCGCCATCGACTGCGGGATCTGCTCGGACGTCAGCAGG
The DNA here is from genome assembly GCF_056404395.1 of Rhizobacter sp. P2_D12. NCBI lineage: Bacteria > Pseudomonadati > Pseudomonadota > Betaproteobacteria > Burkholderiales > Sphaerotilaceae > Rhizobacter > Rhizobacter sp. P2_D12. The sequence goes on from NZ_JBFUEB010000002.1 coordinate 23,797, forward strand.
AACGAGAACAGCACCGCGTTGGTGATGATGTACAGCAGCATCGAGCTCATCGCCGCCGCGTTGCGCAGCACCTTGGGCACGTCGCGCAGCTTCAGGTCCTTGTAGATGAAGACCGAGATCACGAACGCATACACCGCCGCGATGGCCGCCGCCTCGGTGGGCGTGAAGATGCCGGAGTAGATGCCGCCGATCACGATGACGATCAGCGCGATGCCCCAGAACGCCTCGCGGAAGGCCTTCCAGCGCTCGCCCCAGCTGGCGCGCGGCAGGCGCGGGTAGTCGAACTTGCGGGCCCGGTACCAGGTGGTCACGCCCAGCAGCAGCGACAGCAGCAGCCCCGGCAGCACGCCGGCGATGAACAGGTCGCCGACCGACGCGGTGGCCACCGGCTGGCCGTCCGGCCCGGTGGCGTTCATGCCGTTGGTCGCGATCGAGAAGATCACCAGGTTGATCGACGGCGGGAACAGGATGCCCAAGGCGCCCGAGGTGGTGATGACGCCGGCCGAGAAGCGCTTCGGGTAGCCCGCCTTCTGCATCGCCGGCAGCAAGATGGTGCCGACCGCGACGACCGTGGCGACCGACGAGCCCGAGATCGCCGCGAACAGCGCGCAGGCCAGCACGCCGGCCAGGCCCAGCCCGCCGTAGAAGTGCCCCACCATCGTCGACGCGAAATGGATCATGCGCCGCGCCGCGCCGCCGTTGGTCAGGAAGTTGCCCGCCAGGATGAAGAACGGGATCGCCATGATCTCGAACTTCTCCAGTCCCGAGAACAGCTTGAGCCCGATCGACGCGATCGGCTCGTTGGTCATGCCGAAGAAGAAGCCCAGCACCGTGAGGCCCAGCGCGATGGACACCGGCATGCCGGTCAGCATCAGCAGCACCAGCAGGCCGAAGATGATCAATGCATTCATGCTGCGGCCTCCGCCTCGTCCAGACCTTCCACGTGAGCCACCTCGTGGTGCGGCAGCTCGCCGCGGCGCCAGAAGGCCCACATCACCTGCAGGAAACGGAAGCACATCAGGTACGACGCGAGCGGGATGCAGGCGTACGGGATCCAGGTCGGCACCTCCAGGTCGGGCGAGGTCGGGCCCTCGGGCACGTCGCCGACGTCCCAGCCGAAGGTGCTGAACAGCGCGTGGTGGAAGCCGTTGTCCCAGACGAACACCGCGCCCATCGTGCCGACCACCGCGGTGAAGACCACGCCGCCCAGCAGCCCGGCCAGCGTGAGCCAGCGCGCCTGGGCCGGCGGCAGTGCGCGCACCAGCGTGTCGACGCCGACGTGGGTGCCGTGGCGCACGCCGTAGGCCGCGCCGAACTTGGCCATCCACACGAACATGTAGATGCACAGCTCCTGCGCCCAGCTGAGGTTCAGGCCGAGCAGGAAATCCTGCACCGGCTGCAGCACGGCCGGGTAGTGCGCGGCGGCGGCGTAGCGGTGCACCACCGCGACGAAGATCAGCAGCGTCGCGGCGCCCATCAGGGCCGCGATCAGCCATTCCTCGAGGTGGTCGAGGAAGCGGTTCAACAGGGCACCCATGGCCGGCTACTTCGCGGGCACGAAGCCGGCGGCCTTGTAGACCGCGTCGATCGTCGACTGGCCGACGCGCGAGGCCATCTCCTTGTGCACCGGCATCAGTGCCTTCTTCCACTCGTCGAGTTCGGCCGGCGTCGGCGTGTAGATGGTGGTCTTGCCGCTCGCGCGCATCTTCTCGAGGTCGTCGATGTTCTCCTTGGTCGCCATGTCGTTGGCGAACGCGGTGGCGTCCTTCAGCGCGCCTTCGAGGATGGTGCGGATGTCGGCCGGCAGGCCGTCCCAGAACTTCTTGTTGACGATCACCGCATAGGCCAGGTGGCCGTGGTTGGAGATCGTGGTGTGCTTCTGCACCTCGTAGGTCTTCTGGGTGTAGAAGTTCGACGGCACGCCTTCGCAGCCGTCGACCACGCCCGACTGCAGCGCCTGGTACAGCTCGCTGAAGGCCATCACCTGCGGCACCGCGCCGAGCGCACGCATCTCGGCATCGAGCACCTTCGAGCTCTGGATGCGCATCTTCAGGCCGCGGAAGTCGGCCACCTTGTGCAGCGGCCGGTTGGCACTCATGATGTGGAAGCCGTTGTCCCAGTAGGCGAGGCCCTTGACGCCCTTGGGTTCCAGCTTCTTGAACAGGTCGGCGCCCACCGGCCCTTCGGTGACGGCGCGGAAGGCGGCCTGGTCCTTGAAGATGAACGGCAGGTCGAAGACCTCGAATTCCTTGACGCCCAGCGGGCCGAACTTGGCAAGCGACGGCGCGAGCATCTGCACCGAGCCCAGCTGCAGCGCCTCCATCTCTTCCTTGTCCTTGTAGAGCTGGCTGTTCGGGTAGACGTCGACCTTGACGCGGCCGTTGCTGCGCTGCTCGGCCAGTTCCTTGAAGCGCTGCGCGCCGTTGCCCTTGGGCGTGTCGGGGGCGACGACGTGGCTGAACTTGATGACGATGGGCGCCTGCGCGAAGGTCTTCGGGGCGGCGACGGCCAATGCGGCGGCGGCCAGCGCGCTGCGGCGCGTCATGGAATGCGTCATGTCTTGTCTCCGTGGAATCGGTCTGGAATGCGGCCGGATTCTGGGCGGGCGGCACGGCGCCGGGTAGTTGTGGAGTTCCACATTTCGGTGCCGCGGCTCGCACCATCCCGGCGCGCGAACCTAGACTCGCCCCCATGCCCGCCCCGGCCGACCTGCCCCGCCACCCGGCGCTTGCGCTGCCGCCGCGCCCGCCGTGGCGGCGCGGGCTGTGGGCGCTGCCGCTGCTGCTGTCGCTGGTGTTCGTGGCCGGGGTGCTGCTGTGGCTGCGCGCGTCGGAGCAGGCCGACCGCGACGACCAGCGGCAGGCACTGATCAGCGATGCGCTGTCGCTGGAAGCCCAGGTCAGCGCGCGCATCGACCGCGAGGCGCTGCTGCTGCGCGACGTCGCGATGCGCCTGGACCACCGCGGCGACCTCCCGGCCGGGGCCCTCGCCACGCTGCCCGAGGTGCAGCAGGGGCTGCACCGCTTCTGGATCAGCCTGACCTGGCTGGACCGCAACAACCGGCTGGTCGCGCAGCTGCCCGAGAACGCGCAGAGCGGCCCGGGCCTGTCGTCCCACCTGTCGGCACCGCTCGCGTCCGGCGGCACGCTGGTGGCGCGTTATTCGCCGGGTGACATGCTGCGCCAGACGGTGCCGTGGTGGCTGGCCCGCCGGTACGACGTGCGATTGATCGACAGCTTCGACGACGTGATCGCGTCGACCGCCGAGGGCGCGCTGCCGCCCGACCTGGAAAGCCACCGCATCAGCCTCGAACCGGCGCTGCCCGACGGCTGGCTCGAGCTGATCGCGCGCGACCGCATCGCGCCGTGGACGCGCGGGCTGCCGTTCGCGATGGTGGCCGTGTTCGTGGTGCTGATCGCCGCCATCACCGCGATGCTGCGCCGGCAGATGCACGGCGTGTCGCGCGCCGAGGCGGCGTGGCGCACCGAGGCCGCGTGGCGCCAGGCGATGGAGGATTCGCTGACGGTGGGCCTGCGCGCGCGCGACCTGGAGGGCCGGCTGGTCTACGTGAACCGCACGCTGGCCGACATGGTGGGCTACGAGCCGCACGAGCTCGTCGGGCTGCTGCCACCGATGCCGTACTGGCCGCCCGATTCGCATGAAGAGATCATGCAGCGGCATCGCCGCAACATGGCCGGCCAGGCGCCGCGCGAAGGCTACGAGGCGCGCTGGCGGCACCGCGACGGCCGGCTGTTCGACGTGATGGTGTTCGAGGCGCCGCTGGTCGATGCGCGCGGCGTGCACATCGGCTGGATGGGCTCGATCCTCGACATGACCGAGCGGCGCAGGCTGGAGGAGCGCGAGCGGCGCCAGACCGAGACCATGGCGCACCATGCGCGGCTGACGATGCTGGGCGAGGTGGCGTCGACGCTGGCGCACGAGCTGAACCAGCCGCTGACGGCTATCGCCAGCTACAACGCCGGCGTGATGAACTCGATGCAGAAGCTGCCGGCGCCCGACCCGGTGGTGATGCGCGCGCTGGGCCGGCTGGGCGAGCAGGCGGCGCATGCCGGCAGCATCGTGCAGCGCATCCGCGAGTTCCTGACGCGGCGCGAGCCGCGGCTGGAGCCCTGCGCGCTGAACGCGGTGATCGAGGGCGGCGTCGCGCTGTTGCGCCGCGAGCTGCAACGCCAGCAGGTGCAGGTGGCGCTGCAGCTGGATGCGGCGCTGCCGGTGATCGTGGCCGATGCGGTGCTGATCGAGCAGGTGGTGGTGAACCTGGTGCGCAATGCGGGCGATGCATTGGCGGGGCGGGCCGGCCAGTCCGGTGAGAGGCTGATCGTGGCCGGCAGCTCGCGGAGCGCCGACGGTCGCTTCGTTCGCATCGACGTGCGCGACAACGGCCCCGGCCTGGGCGGGCTGGGCATCGAGGCGCTGTGTGCGCCGTTCTTCTCGACCAAGGCAGAGGGCATGGGCATGGGCCTGGCGATCTGCAGGTCGATCATCGAGGCGCACCATGGCGTCTTCGATGCGGCCGAGGCGCCCGGCGGCGGCGCGGTGTTCACGCTGACGCTGCCGGTGGACCTGGCGGCGTCGACCCTGTCCCTGGAGGACGAGCCATGACGACCCCGGCCAGCGAGGGTGTGGTGTACCTGGTGGACGACGAGGCGGTGGTGCTGGATGCGCTGTCCTTCCTGCTGTCGTCGCGCGGGCTGGAGGTGCGTGCGCATGCGAGCGGCCCCGAGCTGCTGGCGGCGATCGATGCGGCGCCGCGGCCGCTGGCCGGCGTGTTCCTGCTCGACATCCGGATGGAGCCGATGTCGGGCCCGCGGCTGCACGACGAGCTGATCGCGCGCGGGCTGCGCAACCCGGTGCTGTTCCTCAGCGGCCACGGCGACATCCCGATGGCGGTCGAGGCGCTGAAGAAGGGCGCGTTCGACTTCCTCGAGAAGCCGTACGGCGACAACGCGCTGGCCGACCGCGTGGCGCAGGCGCTGGCGGTGGACGAGGCGATGCAGCGCCAGGGCACGCACGCGGCCGAGCGGCGGGCACGGCTGGCCAGCCTGACCGAGCGCGAGCACGAGGTGATGCTGCGGGTGGCGGCCGGCAAGCTGAACAAGGTGATCGCCGACGAGCTGCACGTGTCGGTGCGGACGGTGGAAGTGCACCGGGCGCGGGTGTACGCCAAGCTCGGCGTGCGTTCGGCGGCGGAAGTGGCCACGGTGCTCGCGGGGCCGGCGGTTTGACCGTACATTTCGGTGCATGCCCAGTGTCAACATCAATCCGGTGGTCCGGGCCTTGTTGAGCGATCCGCAAAAGCGCCAGGAGTACCGGCGCCAGCTGATCGCCAGCCGTCCGCAGAAGGACGAAGGCCGCAGGATCGAGCTTGAAGACGCGACCGGCAAGGTCGTGCACCTGCGGGTGCTGCCCGCGACGCCGCCGGCCGTCCCGAAACCTTGAACGTCGCGTTCCAGGCCTTCCTGCTGCTGCTGATCTACCTGCCGGGCGCGATCTTCGTGCTGGCGGTGACGGGCAAGATCCGCGACAACGGCGAGATCCCGGTGATCTCCGGTTCGATGACGGGCCATGCGATCGCGGCGGTGCTGGTGTCGGCGGTGTTGCACACCGGGTGGCTGCTGGCGATCCATGCGTGGCAGTGGCTCGGCGGCTGTGCCTGCCAGCCGGCGGCGCGCGATTTCTTTGCGCTGCTGACGCTGAACAACGCGACCGCGCCGTATCTCGCGGCCGAAGCGGCAATCGGCAACGCGCTGTGGTTCAACGCGGTGTACTTCATCAGCATCTTCGTGCTGCCGCTGGCGGCGGGGCTGGCGATCAATACCGCCATCGAGCGCCGCGGGCTGGACATCCGCCACCGTTTCCTGCGCTTCAAGCCACCGTGGCACTACATCCTGACGGGCGAGAACCGCTCGAACCGGGACGGGCGCACGGTGGTGGTCGACGTGCTGGTGCAGGTCGGCGACGCGCCGGTGCTGTACAGCGGGATCCTGAGCTACTTCTCGTTCGACGAGAAGACCAAGGCCCCGGACGCGCTGGTGCTGGCCTCGGCCTTCCGCGGCGTCGTGCCCGATTTCCACGGCACGGCCGAACCGGAGTTCCTGACGCCGATCCCGGGCGACACCTTCGCGGTGAAGTTCGGCGAGATCAAGAACATCAACATCCAGTACGTCGATCTGGTGGAGTAGAGCCCCCAGCCGTCACTGCGCCTGCTCCGAACCCGGATTGGCATCCGGGCTACTCGACGGCCTTCACCATGTCCTCGACGACTTTCTTGGCGTCGCCGAACACCATCATCGTCTTGTCCATGTAGAACAGCTCGTTGTCGAGCCCGGCATAGCCCGCCGCCATCGAGCGCTTGTTGACGATGACCGTCTTGGCCTTGTAGGCCTCCAGGATCGGCATGCCGTAGATCGGGCTGCCCTTGATGTGCGCCGCAGGATTCACCACGTCGTTGGCGCCCAGGATGATCGCGACGTCGGCCTGGCCGAACTCGCCGTTGATGTCCTCCATCTCGAACACCTGGTCGTACGGCACCTCGGCCTCGGCCAGCAGCACGTTCATGTGCCCCGGCATGCGCCCGGCCACCGGGTGGATCGCGTACTTCACGGTGATGCCCTTGGCGGTCAGCTTGGTCGCCAGCTCCTTCACCGCATGCTGCGCACGCGCCACCGCCAGCCCGTAGCCCGGCACGATCACCACCGTCTCGGCATTGCCCAGCACGAAGGCCGCGTCGTCGGCACTGCCGCTCTTGACGCTGCGCTGCGCCTGCGCGCCCGCCGCCGCCGTGCCGGCCTCGCCGCCGAAGCCGCCCAGGATCACGTTGAAGAACGAGCGGTTCATCGCCTTGCACATGATGTAGCTCAGGATCGCGCCCGAGCTGCCCACCAGAGAACCGGCAATGATCAGCATGCTGTTGTTCAGGCTGAAGCCGATGCCCGCCGCCGCCCAGCCCGAGTAGCTGTTCAGCATCGACACCACCACCGGCATGTCGGCCCCGCCGATCGGGATGATGATCAGCACGCCCATCACGAAGGCCAGCGCCAGCATCGCGAAGAAGGCCGGCCAGCTCTCGGTGAACACGAACGCCAGGCCAAGCCCGACCGTCGCCAGCCCCAGCACCAGGTTCAGCACGTGCTGCCCGGCGAACTGCACCGGCGCGCCCTGGAACAGCCGGAACTTGTACTTGCCCGACAGCTTGCCGAAGGCGATCACCGAACCGCTGAACGTCACCGCACCGATGGCCGCGCCGAGGAACAGCTCGAGCCGGTTGCCGGCCGGGATCGCCTCACCCTTGGCGACGATGCCGAACGCATGGGGCTCGGCCACCGCGGCCACCGCGATGAACACCGCGGCCAGGCCGATCATGCTGTGCATGAAGGCGACCAGCTCGGGCATCTTGGTCATCTCGACCCGCTTGGCCATGACCGTCCCGGCGGTGCCGCCGACCAGCAGCCCCAGCAGCACCCAGCCCAGGCCGAGCGCGTTGCCGCCGGCCAGTTGAACGATCAGCGCCGCTGTCGTCAGCGCCGCGATCGCCATGCCGGCCATGCCGAACAGGTTGCCGCGGATCGACGTGGTCGGGTGCGACAGGCCCTTCAAGGCCTGGATGAAGAAGACGCTCGCCACCAGGTACAGCAGCGTCACCAGGTTCATGCTCATTGCGAGCCCTCCTTCGGTGCCACGGCCTTCTTCTCTTTCTTGCGGAACATCTCGAGCATCCGCCGGGTGACGAGGAAGCCGCCGAACACGTTGACGGCCGCCAGCGCGACCGCCAGCACGCCCATCGTCTTGCCCAGCGGCGTCTCGGTCAGGGCCGCCGCCAGCATCGCGCCGACGATGACGATCGCCGAGATCGCGTTCGTCACCGCCATCAGCGGCGTGTGCAGCGCCGGCGTGACGGTCCACACGACGTGGTAGCCGACGTAGATCGCCAGCACGAAGATGATCAGGTTGGTCAGGGTATGGCTCACGGGATCCATGCGGCTCTCCTGTTATTTGCGCGTGACCTGACCGCCCTGGCTCACCAGGCAGGCCACGACGATGTCGTCATCCATCGGCACGGTGAACGCGCCTTCCTTGGTGACCACGAGCTTCAGGAAGTCGAGCACGTTGCGCGCATACAGCGCGCTCGCGTCGGCCGCCACCAGCGCCGGCAGGTTGGTCTCGCCGACCAGCGTGACGCCGTGCTTGACCACGATCTTGCCGGCTTCGGTCAGCGGGCAGTTGCCCCCTTGCGCCGCCGCCAGGTCGACGATCACCGAGCCCGGCTTCATCGCCTTCACCATCTCCTCGGTGACCAGCACCGGCGCGGCCCGGCCCGGGATCAGCGCGGTCGTGACGACGATGTCGGCCGCCGCGACGCGCTTGGCGACCTCGACCTTCTGGCGGTCCAGCCAGCTCTGCGGCATCGGTCGCGCATAGCCGCCCACGCCCTCGGCCGCCTCCTTCTCCTCGGCGGTCTCGTAGGGCACGTCGATGAACTTCGCGCCCAGCGACTCGACCTGCTCCTTGACGGAAGGCCGCACGTCGCTCGCCTCGATCACCGCCCCCAGCCGCTTGGCGGTGGCGATGGCCTGCAGGCCGGCCACGCCGACGCCCAGGATCACGACGCGCGCCGCCTTCACGGTGCCGGCCGCCGTCATCAGCATCGGGAAGATGCGCTGGTAGCGGTCGGCCGCGATCATGATGGCCTTGTAGCCGGCCAGGTTGGCCTGCGACGACAGCACGTCCATGCTCTGCGCCCGCGTGGTGCGCGGCGCGGCCTCGAGCGCGAAGCTGGTGAGCCCCGCATCGGCCAGGCGCTGCAGGCCCTCGCGGTCGAACGGGTTCAGCATGCCGACCAGCGCGGTGCCGCTCTTCATCAGCGGCAGTTCGTCGGCCGACGGTGCGCGCACCTTCAGCACCAGCTCGGTGCCGAAGGCCCCGGCCCGGTCGACGATCTCGGCACCGGCGGCCACGTAGGCCTCGTCCGTGACGCTGGCCGCGATGCCGGCACCCGCCTGCACGCGCAGCGTGTGGCCCTGTGCCTTCAGCTTCTTGACCGTCTCCGGGGTCGCGGCGACGCGCGCTTCCCCCGCCGCTGTTTCCAGCGGAACCCCTATCAACATGGTTGTGCTCCTCGGGCGTGTCGTTGTGCTGTAACTCGCGCGAGAGCTTACACAAAGCTTTCACATCCACAATTGATGCATGCCATCTCCAGCCGTTCCACACCCTTGCGCGATGCAAGGCCACAACACCCGCCCTTAAAATCGGCCGGATGTCCTCTCGCTGGAAACCGAGCGTCACCGTCGCCGCCGTCGTCGAACACCAGGGGCGCTTCCTGCTGGTCGAGGAGCACACCTCCGACGGCCTGCGCCTGAACAACCCCGCGGGGCACCTGGATCCGGGCGAGTCGCCGCTGCAGGCCGTGGTGCGCGAGGCCCTCGAAGAAACCGCACGACCGTTCGTGCCCAGCGGCATCGTCGGCCTCTACCTGTCGCGCACGCAGCGGCCCGAGCGCGCCCACGACACCACCTACCTGCGCATCGCCTACCGCGGCACGGTCGGCGAGGCCGACGCGTCGCGCGCGCTCGACACCGGCATCGTGCGCACGCTGTGGCTGACGCCGGACGAGATCCGCGCGAGTGTCGATCGGCACCGCAGCCCGCTGCTGCTGCGCTGCGTCGAGGACCACCTGGCAGGCAGGGACTTCCCGCTGTCGCTGGTCACGACCGACGATTCCGTCTTCGCCGGGGCGCTGCTGTCATGATCATGAAGAAGCAGCGCGTGGTGGTGGGCCTGTCCGGCGGCGTCGATTCGGCCGTCAGCGCGCACCTGCTGAAGCAGCAGGGGCACGAGGTGATCGGCATCTTCATGAAGAACTGGGAAGACGATGACGATGACGAGTACTGCTCGACGCGCCAGGACTTCCTCGATGCCGCGAGCGTGGCCGACGTGCTGGGCATCGAGATCGAGCACGTCAACTTCGCGGCCGACTACAAGGACCGGGTGTTCGCCGAGTTCCTGCGCGAATACCAGGCCGGCCGCACGCCCAACCCCGACGTGCTGTGCAATGCCGAGATCAAGTTCAAGGCCTTCCTCGACCACGCGATGCGGCTCGGTGCCGGCAAGATCGCGACCGGGCACTACGCCCGCGTGCGCGAGCGCGAGGGCCGCTTCGAGCTGCTGAAGGGCCTGGACCCGCTGAAGGACCAGAGCTACTTCCTGCACCGGCTGAACCAGGCGCAGCTGGGCAAGACGCTGTTCCCGGTCGGCGAGCTGCCGAAGACCGAGGTGCGCCGCATCGCCGCCGAGATCGGGCTGCCGAACGCGGCCAAGAAGGATTCGACCGGCATCTGCTTCATCGGCGAGCGGCCGTTCCGCGAGTTCCTGAACCGCTACCTGTCGAACAAGCCGGGTCCGATCAAGGACGACCGCGGCCGCGTGATCGGCGAGCACGTCGGGCTGTCGTTCTACACGCTGGGCCAGCGCAAGGGCATCGGCATCGGCGGGCTGAAGGAAAAGGGCAGCGCCAAGGGCGGCAGCGAGCATGCGCCGTGGTTCGTCGCGCGCAAGGACATGGCGGCCAACACGCTGTACATCGTGCAAGGGCACGACCACCCGTGGCTGCAGTCGCACGCGCTGGCGGCCGACGATGCGAGCTGGGTGGCCGGCCACGCGCCGCAGGCCGGTGCGATGGCGGCGAAAACGCGCTACCGCCAGGCGGATGCCGGCTGCGTGCTGGCTGAAGAGACCGATGCCGTCTTCAACCTGCGCTTCGGTGCCGCGCAGTGGGCCGTCACGCCGGGCCAGTCGGCCGTGCTCTACGACGGCGAGGTCTGCCTGGGCGGCGGCGTGATCGCCAGCGCAGCCTAGCGCCGCGGCGTCCCCAGGTCCATCGTCCAGTAGCGGCGCCCGCTCGCCGGTTGCACCACGCAGGCGACGGCCACTTCCTTGAAGCGCGGGCTCATCATGTTGGCGCAATGGCCGTCGCTGCGCGCCCAGCTGTCGACCACGCGGTCGATGCCCGGCTGGCCCGACGCGATGTTCTCGCCCAGCGCCCGCCACGCGTAGCCGGCCTCGTTCGCCCGGTCGGCCAGGCTGCGTCCGTCGCGGCTCTCGTGCGCCAGCCGGTCCGCCTGCGCCATCTCCTGCGTGTGCGCCAGCGCCGCCCGCGCCAGCCGGTCGTCCCAGCCCAGCGCCGGGGCCGCCGCGAACCGGCCCCGGCTGCCGCAGCCGTGCGCCGCGGCGCGGAACGCGTTGACCCGCTGCAGCATCCGGGCCTGGAAATCGGCATCGCCGCAGGTGCCGATGTCGGATGGCGCGGCGCCCGCCGGGGCGGCGCAGGCGCCCAGCAGGCACAGGCCGATCGCCCGAAGGCGCCAGGAGCGTGATGGAGTCGGCATCGTCGGGTGCACACGGAAGGAAGCGACAGCGTACAACTTCAGTCCGCGCGCCCGTTCGCCGATATCGGATGACCATGCTTTCCCGCCTGACGACCTTGACGCGCCCCGCACTGTGCGCCTGCGCACTGCCCTGGCTGGCCGCCGCCGCCCAGGCCACCGGCGTGACCACGACCGTCACCGACCCGTCCGGCCGCCCGCTGCCGGATGCGGTAGTGCTGCTGGAGCCGGCCGCCGGCAAGCTGCCCGTCAAGCCGATGGCCGGCATCGAGATCTCGCAGAGCAAGCGCCAGTTCCACCCGGCACTGACCGTCGTGACGGTCGGCACGCCGGTCAGCTTTCCCAACTTCGACAGCGTGCGCCACCACGTCTATTCGTTCTCGCCGGTCAAGACCTTCGAGCTGAAGCTGTATGCCGGCGTGCCCGGCACGCCGGTGGTGTTCGACAAGCCCGGTGCCGCGGCGCTCGGCTGCAACATCCACGACCCGATGAGCGCCTGGGTGCTGGTGGTCGACACGCCTTACCACGCTCGCACCAGCGCCGACGGCCGCGCCCGCATCGACAACGTTGCCCCCGGCAGCTACCGCCTGCGCGCCTGGCATGCGGGCGTCGCGCCGGGCCAGGATCCGGCACCGCAGCCGCTGACCGTCGGCAGCACCGACATCGACGGCAGCCTGCGCCTGCCGGTGAGCGCGCCATGATGAAACACCGCCTGACCCGCTGGCCCACCTGGATGCGCACCTCGCTGAGCGCACGCATCGTCGTGCTGTTCCTCGGCCTGCTGCTGCTGGTGCAGGGTGCCAGCTTCCTGGCGATCCGCGCCAGCATCGACCGCAACGCGCGCGCCGCCATCGCCGACGAGCTGGTGGTCGGCGAACGGGTGCTGAACCGCGTGCTGGACCAGAACGCGCAGAAGCTGACCGAGGGTGCGAGCCTGCTGGCGGCCGACTACGGCTTCCGCGCCGCCGTCAGCAGCAACGACGCCGCCACCATCGGCTCGGTGCTGGCCAACCATGGCGAGCGCATCGGCGCCACCGTCAGCGCGCTGCTCGACACCGAGTTCAAGCTGCGCGCCGCGGCCCAGCCCGACCTGCAGGAGCTGCTGCCCGTCACCCGCCGCCTGGCCGCGCGCGTGCTGGCCTCCAAGCGCGCCAGCGAGATCGTCGTGATCGGCCAGCGCCCGTTCCAGCTGGTGATGGTGCCGATGCGCGCGCCGGTGGTGGTGGGCTGGGTGCTGATGGGCTTCCCGATCGACCAGCGGCTGGTCGACGACATGCATGCGCTGTCGTCGCTGCAGGTGAGCCTGCAGGTGCGCCGCGATGCCTGCTCGGCCTGGACGACCGCGGTGTCGACGCTGCCGCTGGCCACGCGCGAGTCGCTGGAGAAGCAGGCCACGCTGTCGCTCGACCACGTGCAGGCGGCCAGCTCGGCGGCGACGACGCTGCGCCTGCTCGACAACGAATACAGCGGCCGCACCGTGATGCTGGCCGAGCACGAAGGCGCCGCGGTGTCGGCGCTGCTGCTGCGCTCGGTGGACGACGCGGTGGCGCCGTACCGCCAGCTGCAGCTGGGCCTGGCCGGCCTGACGCTGCTGGGCGTGCTGGTGTTCGGCATCGGCAGCGTGCTGACCGCGCGCCACGTGACGACGCCGCTGCGCCGCCTGGCCGCCGCCGCCGAACAGCTGGGCGCCGGCGACTATGCGACGCCGCTGCGCGGGCTGCGCCGCGGCGACGAGATCGGCGACCTGGCGAATGCCTTCGAGCGCATGCGCGTGAACATCGGCGAGCAGCAGCAGGAAATCCTGAACCTGGCCTACCGCGACCCGCTGACCGGCTTGCCGAACCGCCTGCAGTTCCGCAACGCGGTGCGCGACGCGATCGCCGCGGCCGGCCCGGCGGGCCGCACGGTGTCGGTGATCATGCTCGACCTGGACCGCTTCAAGCATGTCAACGACGTGCTGGGCTACCGCTTCGGCGACCTGCTGCTGAAGCGCGTCGCCGAACGCCTGACGCAGCAGGCGGTGCGCGGCGGCGACCTGGTGGCGCGCCTGGGCGGCGACGAGTTCGCGGTGCTGCTGGCCGACCTGGATCCGGCCAACGACCTGGCGCTGACGCGCGCGGTGGCGCAGCGCATCAGCCAGGCCTTCGATGCCGCGCTGACGCTGGAGGACCAGACCGTCGACACCAGCGCCAGCCTGGGCCTGGCGAACTGGCCGCAGCATGCCGGCGATGCCGACGTGCTGCTCAGCCGTGCCGAGGTGGCGATGTACGGCGCCAAGCGGCGCACGCAGGGGCCGATGGTCTACGACGCGGCGCTGGATGCCGCGAGTGCGCAGACGCTGTCGCTGCTGACCGAACTGCGCCATGCGATCGACCACCACGAGCTGCGGCTGTACCTGCAGCCCAAGCTCGCGCTCGGCAGTGCGCGCGTGGTGGGAGCCGAGGCGCTGGTGCGTTGGCAGCACCCGCGGCGCGGGCTGCTGCCGCCGATGGAATTCATCCCGTTCGCCGAGCAGACCGGCTTCATCCGCGTGCTGACGCTGTGGGTGTTCGAGCAGACGGCGCAGCTGTGGAAGCGGCTGCACGATGGCGGCCAGCAGCTGACGATCTCGGTCAACCTGTCGACGCGCGACCTGCTCGACCTGGACCTGCCGCAGAAGTTCGACGCGCTGCTGGTCAAGCACACCGTGCCGGCCGAGGCCTTCTGCCTCGAGATCACCGAGAGCGCGATCATGGACGACCCGCAGCGCGCACAGGCAACGCTCGACAAGCTGAGCGCGCTCGGGTTCCGCCTGTCGATCGACGACTTCGGCACCGGCTACTCGTCGCTCGCCTACCTGAAGCGGCTGCCGGTGGACGAGCTGAAGATCGACAAGTCCTTCGTGCTCAACATGGAGAAGGACCTGGACGACGCGCGCATCGTGCGCTCGACCATCGACCTGGCGCACGGCCTGGGCCTGACGGTGGTGGCCGAGGGTGTCGAGAACGCGCAGGTCTGGGACCTGCTGCGCGAGCTGTCGTGCGACGAGGCGCAGGGCTTCCACATGGGCAAGCCGATGCCGGCCGGCGAGTTCGCGCGCTGGACCGCCGGGTGGACGACCCGCAATGCGATGAGCATGGCGACGGGCAAGGGCCCCGACATCCCCATCACGCTGCATTGATCAATGCCTGCCAGCCGTCGCCGCGTGCTTCGGCGTGGTGTGGCGCGGTCCCGGATTGGCATCCGGGCTACGGATACGGGGTAGCCCGGATGCCAATCCGGGATCGCCGCACGAAGACGCCGCTTCAGCAAACCCGCTCTTCGAAGGCAGCGAGGCCTCGACGATGCAGCAGCCCGCCCACCGCGCGAGCGGCCGCGCGCAGTGCCGCCTCGTCGTACCCGGCATACCCGAACAGCCAGCCGCGCCGCGGCGACTCGATCGCATAGCGCGACAGCGGCGCGAGGAACACCCCCGCCTGCTCGACCCGGGCCGAGAACGGCGCATCCGCCCGCCCCGGCTCGATCTCGTGCACCAGGTGCATGCCCTGCGCGCTCGGCGCCAGCCGCAACGCGCCGCCGCTCGCCTTCGCCAGCGTCTCGATCACCAGCGCCTGGCGCTGCGCATACAGCTCGCGCATGCGCCGCAGGTGACGCAGCAGGTGGCCCTCGGTGATGAAGCGCGCCAGCACGTCCTGCACCGCGCCGGGGCTGTGCCGGTCGGTCACTGCCTTGGCCCCCGCGAAGGCCGGCGCCAGTGCCGGCGGGACCACGACGAAACCGAGCCGCAGCCCCGGGTGCAGCGTCTTCGAGAAGGTGCCGACGTACAGCACCCGCTCCGATTGCGGCAGGCTGCACAGCGCCGGCACGCGGTGCGCGCCGTACTGGAATTCGCCGTCGTAGTCGTCCTCCACCACCCACGCGCGCTGCGCCCGCGCCCAGGCCAGCAGCGCAAGCCGGCGCGCCAGGCTCATGCGCACGCCGAACGGGAACTGGTGCGTCGGCGTCACCACCACCATGCGCGCCGCCGGCCAGCGCGCCGCGCCCTGCGCGATGCACAGCCCCTCGCCATCCAGCGGCACCGGCCGCACCACCGCGCCCTGGCCCATCAGGTTGGCGCGGATGCCCGGATAGCCCGGGTCCTCGACCATCACCTCGTCGCCCAGGTCGAGCAGCAGCCGGCCGACCAGGTCGATCGCCTGCTGCGAGCCCGAGGTCACCAGCACCTGCGAGGCATCGCAGCGGATGCCGCGCGACACCAGCAGCCACTGCGCGATGGCCTCGCGCAGCACCGGCTCGCCGGCCGGGTCGGTGTACTGCGACAAGGCCCGGCGGCGCGGCGCGGCGGTGTCGCGCGCCAGCCGGTCCCACAGCGCGAACGGGAACTCCGCGGTGGCCGGCGCGCCGATGCGGAACGCCACCGGCGCCTGCGTCGGCGGCTGCCAGCGCAGCGCGATGTCGGCAATCGCCTGGCCGCGCCGCGACAGCGCGCCGGCCGGCGCGATGGCCACCGCCTTGCGCCGCGCAGCGCCGCGCAACGCCGCCAGGTCGGGCGCGACATAGCTGCCGTCGCCGACCCGCGCGACCACGTAGCCCTCGGCGCGCAGCCGCTCCAGCGCCCACAGCACGGTGTTGCGCGCCACGCCGAGCGCCAGCGCATGCTCGCGCGACGGCGGCAGCCGCGCCCCCGGCGCGAACGTGCCCTGCTCGATGGCGCCGCGCAGCTGCAGGTAGACCCGCTGGCGCAGCGGCACCGGATTGGTTCCCCCCGGCATGGTCGATTGGCTCCTCGGTGAAGGCTGCAAGTGTCTACGATGGAGAACCAATCCGCCACCCGGGACACGCCATGACCGAGAAGATCGACCGCTTCATCGCCCTGCACCGCGGCCCCCGCGCCTTCGTGATCGCCAATGCCTTCGATGCCGGCTCGGCGCGTGCGCTGGCCGGCCTGGGCTTCGCCGCCCTGGCCACGTCGAGCGGCGCCGCCGCCGCGGTGGCCGGCAAGCGCGACGGCCAGCTGACGCGCGACGAGGCGATCGCGCATGCGCGCGCCATCGTGCAGGCGGTCGACATCCCCGTCTCGGCCGACCTGGAGAACGGCTTCGGCGCGGCGCCCCAGGACGCGGCCGAGACCATCCGCCGCGCCGGTGAGATCGGCCTGGCCGGCGGCTCGATCGAGGACGCGAGCGGCGACGCGGCGAAACCGCTGTACGACCTCGGCCATGCCACCGAGCGCATCGCCGCCGCGGTGGAGGCGGCGCGCGCGCTGCCGCAGGGCTTCGTGCTGACGGCGCGGGCCGAGAACTTCCTGCGCGGCAACCCCGACCTGGACGACACCATCCGCCGGCTGCAGGCCTTCGAGCGCGCCGGCGCCGACGTGCTGTTCGCACCCGGCCTGCCGGATCTCGCGGCGGTGCACACCGTCTGCGCCGCGCTCGCGAAGCCGCTGAACTTCATGGTCGGCATCAAGGGCAAGTCGTTCAGCGTCGCCGAGCTCGAGGCGGCCGGCGTGCGCCGCATCAGCCTGGCCACCTCGCTGTACCGCGCCGCGATGCGCGGCCTGCTGGACGCCGCGACCGAGGTGAAGGAACGCGGCAGCTTCGACTACCTGAACCGGCTCTGACGATGACAACACACGACTACCACGCCGAGGTGCACTGGATGCGCGGCGACCAGCCGTTCACCGACAACCGCTACAGCCGCCGGCACGACTGGCATTTCGACGGCGGCGCGACGGTGCCGGGCTCGTCGTCGCCGCATTCGGTGCGGGTCCCGTTCTCCGACCCGGGCGCGGTCGACCCCGAGGAGGCCTTCGTCGCATCGATCGCCAGCTGCCACATGCTGTGGTTCCTGGGGCTGGCCGCGAAGGCGGGCTGGGTGGTCGACGACTACCGGGACGCGGCGGTCGGCATCATGGCGCCGGATGCCGACGGCAGGATGGCCGTCACGCGCGTGACGCTGCACCCGGCCGTGCGCTACGGCGGCGAGCGCCGCCCCGATGCCGCCGAGCAGGCGCGCCTGCACCACGAGGCGCACGACAACTGCTTCATCGCGAACTCGGTGAAGTCCGAGGTGCGCTGCGAACCCCTGCCGACCCCGTGACCTGGAGCTGCCGATGTACTCGCCCCGCCATTTCGAAGAGACCCGCCCCGAGGTGCTGCACGCGCTGGTGCGCACGCACCCGCTCGGGCTGCTGATCACGCAGGATGCAGACGGCGGCCTCGCGGCCAACCCGGTGCCCTTCCTGCTGGAGCACGACGACGCCGGCCGCGCCGTGCTGCGCGCCCACGTCGCGCGCGCCAACCCGGTGTGGCAGGCGGCGCGCCGCGATGTCGCATCGCTGGTGGTGTTCCAGGGCCCGCAGGCCTACGTGTCGCCGGGCTGGTATCCGTCGAAGGCCGAGCACGGCAAGGTGGTGCCGACCTGGAACTACGTGATGGTGCAGGCACGCGGCAGGCTGCAGGTGCACGAGGACCCGGCGTGGCTGCTGTCCCTGGTGACCCGGCTGACGCAGCGGCACGAGGCCGCGCTGCCGGCGCCGTGGGCGGTGGCCGATGCGCCGGCCGATTTCGTCGACGGCATGCTGCGCGCGATCGTCGGCATCGAGATCCCGCTCGATGCGCTGACCGGCAAGTGGAAGGT
The DNA here is from genome assembly GCF_056404395.1 of Rhizobacter sp. P2_D12. Taxonomy (NCBI): domain Bacteria; kingdom Pseudomonadati; phylum Pseudomonadota; class Betaproteobacteria; order Burkholderiales; family Sphaerotilaceae; genus Rhizobacter; species Rhizobacter sp. P2_D12. Next base: position 41,814 of record NZ_JBFUEB010000002.1, read on the forward strand.
GAGCCAGAACCGCTCGGCCGCCGACCGCGGGGGCGTCGCGGACGGCCTGCGCGCGGTGGGTGGCGACGAGGCGGTCAATATGTCCAAGTGGGTGCAGCCCACGGGCTGAGGGCGCGGGAGGATACTCGCGAGGCGATGAAACGCCTCCTGTTCACTATCCTGCTGTGGGCCACCGCCTCGGGTGCGCAGGCCCTGCCGCCCGTCCCCGACACGCTGGCGCAGCGCGTGCAGGCCTGCACCGGCTGCCACGGCAAGGAAGGCCGCGCCGCGCGCGACGGCTACTACCCGCGCATCGCCGGCAAGCCGGCCGCCTACCTGTTCCACCAGCTGCAGGGCTTTCGCGACGGGCGCCGCCAGTACGCGCTGATGACCGGCCTGCTCGATCCGCTGAGCGATGCCTACCTGCGCGAGATCGCGGATCACTTCGCATCGCTCGACCTGCCGTATTCGCCGCCCGCCCCCGGACCGGCCTTGCCGGCCGGCGTGGCGCGCCGCGGCGAGCAGCTGACGCAGCAGGGCGACCCGGCGCGCAAGCTGCCGGCCTGCACCGCCTGCCACGGCAGCGCGCTGACCGGCGTGGCACCGGCCATCCCCGGGCTGCTGGGCCTGCCGCGCGACTACCTGGTTGCGCAGCTCGGCGCCTGGCGCACCGGCACGCGCCGCGCATTGGCACCCGACTGCATGGCGCAGGTGGCGCAGGCCTTGTCGCCGGAGGATGTCAGCGCGATCGCGCAGTGGCTGGCAGCGCAGCCGGTGCCGCAGGATGCACACCCCGCCACCACGCTGCCGGCCGCGCTGCCGCTGGGCTGCGGTGGCGTGCCCGATGCGGCAAAGGCGGCGAAATGAAGCGCGCACTGGTCGCCGTCGTGTTGCTGCTGGCCGGCCTGGCCGCGCTGGTGCTGGCGCTGAACTTCCGCGATGAATCCCCCCTGGTGGCCGATGGCGCGCCGCCAACCGCTGAGCAGGTCGCCCGCGGCGAGTACCTGGCCCGGGCCGGCAACTGCCGCGGTTGCCACACCGAGCGCGGCGCGGCGCCGTACGCCGGCGGCCGCGGCATCGCCACGCCCTTCGGTACCGTGTTCGCGCCCAACCTGACGCCGAACCCCGAGCACGGCCTGGGCCGCTGGACCACCGCGCAGTTCTGGCGCGCGATGCACAACGGGCGCTCGGCCGATGGCCGGCTGCTGTACCCGGCTTTCCCGTACACCGAGCTGACGCGCATCACGCGCGAGGATTCGGATGCGCTGTTCGCCTACCTGCGCAGCCTGCCGGCCGTCGACAAGCCGAACCGGCCGCATGCGCTGGGCTTCCCTTACGACACGCAGGCGGCGCTGGCGGTGTGGCGCGCGGCGTTCTTCCGGCCCGGCACGGTGCAGCACGACGACAAGCGCTCGGCGGCCTGGAACCGTGGCGCCTACCTGGTCGAAGGCCTCGGGCATTGCAATGCCTGCCACTCCAGCCGCAATGCGCTGGGCGCCAGCTCGGGCGACGCGCTGGGCGGCGGGCTGATCCCGATCCAGAACTGGTACGCGCCGGCGCTGAACGATGCGCGCGAAGCCGGTGTTGCCGGGTGGGAGCTGCCGCAGATCGTCAGCCTGCTGCAGGGGGGTGTCTCCAACGGCGGCAACAATGGCAGCAACAGCGGCGGCAACGTCACCGGCCCCATGGCCGAGGTGGTGGCCGGCAGCCTGCAGCACCTGCGGCCCGACGACCTGCTCGCGATCGCCACCTACCTGAAAGAGCTGCCACAGGAGCCTTCCGCGCCGCCCACAGTAGCGCTCGCCGCGAGCGCACCGGCGGCCCTGCGGGCGCAAGGTGCAGACCTGTACCGCCAGCACTGCGTGGATTGCCACGGTGAACAGGGCGAAGGTGCTGCGCCCGCCTACCCGCCGTTGGCCGGCAACCGGGCGGTGACGATGGCCTCGCCGGCGAACCTGGTGCACCTCGTGCTGGAAGGCGGTTTCCCACCGTCGACCGCGGCCAATCCGCGGCCCTACGGCATGCCGCCGTTCGCGACCCAGCTCAGCGACGCCGAGCTGGCGAGCGTGTTGAACTTCGTGCGCGGCGCCTGGGGGAACGAGGGTTCCGAGGTATCGGCCCTCGACGTGGCAAAGCTGCGCAGTGTCAGATGAACGCGCCGACCTGAACCGCGGCCAGCAGGCCCAGCCCGAGCGCCAGCAGCCAGCCCTGGATCTCGCCACGGCGTTGCGACGGACGCAGGCGATGCGGCCGGCTCAGCAGCGCGAGCACCAGCGACACGCTGCCCGACACGACGAACAGCACCGCCATCGCGAGGCTGAGGCTGCTGCCCGGCCGGTGCTCGGCCATCTGCATCACCGCGAGACCCATCAGCGCACCGGTGCCCAGGGACAACAGCGAGTCGCGTGCGGTGGCGACGGAGGCGGGCGACTGGCCGGATGACTGCGACATGGAGGGCTCTCTGAAGGAGCCGCCATTGTCGGCAGCGCGGGCTCGGCGCAGTCCGCGCAAAACGTGGCCGATCCCACGCCAGTCCTGGTCTTCATCGCCCGTCGCGCGTGCGATTGACGGACCTTGTACCCGCGGATAGGCTGCCGCACCGAGAACGATTTCACGAACCACAGGGGGAATTGATCCATGACCAGCCGTCGTCATCCATTCGTCCTGGCCCTGGGCCTGCTCGCTTTCGGCGGTGCCGGCAGCAGCCAGGCGGCCGAGGCCACCGACTACCTGAACCAGAAGCTGTGGATCCAGCTGGGCGCGTTCCGCCCGACGATCGACTCGCGCATCCAGGTCGACCATCCCAGCACCGGTGCGGCCGGCACCAACCTCAACCTGGAAGACGAGCTGGGCCTGGCCGAGCACAAGACCCTGGGCACGCTGCTGGTCGGGGCGCGCTTCGGCGAGCGCTGGCGCGCCGAGTTCGAATACTTCTCGCTGAGCCGCAGCTCGGACAAGACCATCCTCGAGACCTCGATCGTCGTCGACGACACCACCTACCCGGTGTCGGCCTCGCTGGCCAGCGAGTTCGATTCGAAGGTGGCGCGCGCGAGCGTCGGCTACTCGTTCTACAAGACCGACGAGGCCGAGGCCGGCGCGGTGGCCGGGCTGCACGTCACGCGCTTCAAGTTCGTCGTCGAGGGCGACGGCAACGCCGGGTCCGGGCCGGTGACGATCCGCCGCGAGGAGGCATCGCACACCGTGCCGCTGCCGACGGCGGGCGTGTACGGCACCTATGCCTTCGCGCCGAGCTGGCTGGCCTCGGGCCGGGCCGACGTGTTCGCGATCAACTACAAGGGCCACAAGGGAAGGCTGCTGAACTTCCAGGCCAACGTGGCCTACCGCTTCACCGGCAACTTCGCGGTCGGCGTGGGCTACCGCTACGACAACTACAAGCTGACCGAGACGCGCCGGGATCCGCGCGGCGAAGTTCGCTACACCTTCCAGGGCCCTCAGGTCTTCATCGACGCGGGATTCTGACCATGGGCGCGGAGACAGCGGCCGCGCCCGACCCGGCGCTGTTCCTGCACGTGCGGGTGGTGCTCAGCATGGTGGTGAGCCTGAGCATCGCGCGGCTGCTGTCGGGGCTGGCGGTGTTCGTGCAGCACCCGGGGCGGCAGAAGCCGTACTGGGTGCACCTGCTGTGGGTGGTCTCGACGCTGCTGCTGGTGGTGCACTTCTGGTGGTGGGAGTTCCGCCTCGCGCACCTGCCGGCGTGGCGCTTCGAGATCTACGTCTACGTGCTGTTCTACGCGGCGCTGAACTACCTGCTGTGCGCCTTCCTGTTCCCGAACGACCTGGACGAGTACAGCGGCTGGCGCGACTACTTCATCTCGCGCCGGCGCTGGTTCTTCGGGCTGCTGGCGCTGACCTTCGTGGTCGACCTGGGCGACACCTGGATCAAGGGCAGCGCGCTGCTGCCGAACCTCGGCCTCGAATACCCGCTGCGTGCCGGTGCCTACGTGCTGCTGTGCATCGTCGCGGGCACCGTGCGCAGCCCGCTGTTCCATGGCGTGTTCGCGGTGGCCAGCCTGCTGTACCAGGTGAGCTTCATCCTGCGGCTGTACGACGTGATCCAGTGAGGCCGGCGCCCTGAACCGTGCTGCTGCGACCCTAGGGCTGCCCGAGGAAGAAATACGCCGCACGGTTGCCGCCGTCGGCGATGCCGTATGCGAGGTACACCGGCCCGATCGGCGTGTCCAGCGCCAGGTACAGCGAGTGCCCGCGCCGCAGCCGGTCCTTGTCGGTGCCGAACACCGAATCGCCGATGCGCCCGGCTTCGACCGACGCGCCCAGGTAGACGCCATCCAGGAAGCCCGGCCCGGCCAGCCGGTAGTTGTACGCGACGCGCCCGAAGCGCATCTCGGTGCCCAGCAGCTGCCCGGTGCGGTAGCCCGACAGCTGCAGGAAGCCGCCGAGGCTGAACACCTCGTAGCCCGGCAGCGCACCCTCCTTCAGGTTGCCGCCGGCACGCACCGAGCCGCGCAGCGCATGCGGCCCCCAATGCGCCGCGCCCTGCAGGTTCAGCGAAGCCTTGGTGTAGCTGTCCTGCGCGCCCAGCATGCCGCGCGAGAAGTAGACCCGCGCATCGCCGGCGACGCCGCTGCGCGGGAAGCGCAGGCTGTCGAGCCGGTCCACGCGCACGCGCGCCAGCACGCCGCCGGTGTCGGTGCGGTGGATCAGGTCCTCGGCGCGGACCACCGTCGTGTCGTCGGTGAACTTGACGCTGCCGCGCACCAGCCCGAGCCGCGCCTCGCCCGAGGTGCCCAGCGGCACGCCGACGTCGATGCCGGCCTCGGCCGTCTCGCGCCGGAAGCGTGCGATGCGCAGCCCGCTGTCCTTGTCGTAGATGTCGAAGGGCTCGTCCTGAAGCTCCACGCGCGGCGCGACGAACACGCGCTGGCGCTGCGTCAGCGGCTGGTACCACTCGCTGGCCAGCCGGTCGGTGCGGCCGATCTGCAGGTCGTTGCGCCATTCGGCGCCCAGCGCGTTCAGCCAGGTCCAGCGGTGGCTTGCATACAGGTTGAAGAAGGCGTTGCCCTCGAAATCCGACGACAGGCCCAGGCCCAGGCGCACGTAGTTCGGGCCCCAGGATTTCTCGGTCACCTCGGCCTGCAGCACGCGGCTGCCCGACTCGTCGACCAGCGTGTAGTTGACGGCCTCGAAGTCACCGCGCGCATAGATGCGCTTGATGTCGCGGTCCATGCGCTGCGGATCGAGCGGCGCGCCGGCCTGCGTCTCCATCGACGCCAGCACCACCTCGGGATTGACCACCTGCGTGCCGACCACGCGCACCTCGTCGATGACCTGCGCCACGTCGCCCGGCGCAGCGAAGCGCGAGGCCATCAGCGCGGCATAGGCGTCGGCCGGCAGCTGGTAGCGCGCGAGCTGCGAGGCCACCGCCTGTGCGGCCCGCTCGCCGCGGCGCGCCGCCTCGCCCAGCTGGTCGAAGGCGGACGAGGTGATCTCGCCCAGTTCGGGCGCGATCAGCACGTCGCCCGGCTTCAGCTCGCTCAGCGATTCCTGCACGTTGGCGCCGATCAGGATGCGCAGCATCTGGTCGGACACCGACACCACCGACGTGATCTCGTCGCGCCGCAGCAGCGGCGTGCCGATGTTGACCGCGATCACGACGTCGGCGCCGAGCCGGCGCGCCACGTCCACCGGCAGGTTGCGCTTGAGCCCGCCGTCGACCAGCAGGTGGCCGTCGATCTCGACCGGGTTCACCGCGCCGGGGATGGCCATGCTGGCGCGCGCCGCGAGCGCCAGCTGGCCGTGCGCCAGCACCACCATCTCGGCGGTGGCCAGGTCGGTCGCGACGGCACGGAACGGGATCGGCAGGCGGTCGAAATCGGTGCTGCGCTGGTGGCGCGTCAGGCGGCGAAGCACCACCTCGAGCGACACGCCGGCCACCGCGCCCTTCGGCAGCGACAGGCCGTGCGGCCCGAGGCCGAATTCCGGCCCGAGGAAGTTGGTGGCGTCGTCCAGCTTGCGGCGCAGCGGCACCTCGTCGCGGTCGGTGTCGCGGAACAGCACCGAGGTGCTGAGCGTGCCCATCTCCTTCTCGATCTCGGCCAGCGGCAACCCGCTCGCATAGGCCGAGCCGACGATGGCCCCGGCGCTGGTGCCGACGATCACGTCGACCGGCACATGCAGCTCTTCGAGCACCTTCAGCACGCCGATGTGCGCGCCGCCGCGGGCGCCACCGCCCGACAGCACGAGGCCGATGCGCGGGCGCGCGGCGTCGGCCGCCGCCGCGGGCAGCTGCCAGGCCAGGCACAGTGCCAGCCCGCACGCCGCCGCACGCATCGCCGTCAGCGCGCGGAGGCGGCCGATGCGGCTGGCTGCACCGGCACCGGCACGATCACGCCGGGTGCGAGCGAGATCTCGTCCTGCACGCGCACGCCGGTGACGTAGTAGCGGGTCTCGCCGAAGCAGCTGGTGGGCAGGCCGACCTTCTGCTCGTAGTGCAGCGCGACGCGCTTGCCCATCACCAGGTTGACCTTGTTGGCCGTCTCTTCGTCCCAGATCGTGAAGCGGAACTTCTCAGGCGTGCTGCCGGGCAGCGACACCAGCGCCAGCTCGCCCTCCCAGGTCTTGCAGACCCAGCCCTTGCGCGACAGTTGCTGCACCCAGCCGGCGCGTTCGCCGTCCGAGTAGCTCCAGCGCATCACGAGGATGCAGTACAGCACCACCAGCGCCGCGAGGATCAGGGGCACCAGCAACCATTTCATTGCGCGCATCGAACATCCTCCGGGAGACAGGGCTGGCCGGGCGTCGATCGCACGGCTCGGTTGTGCTGCGGCGGAAGTCTAACGCGCGCCTTGACGTAACATTCGATGCAGCTTCCCGGCCTGCGTTTCACCGACTCCCCATGGGCGCCAAAGAACAGATCCTCGAACGGTTCGCGTCGCTCAGCCCGCAGATCCAGGCCGCCGCGAAGTACATCGTCGACCACCCGAACGAGGTGGTGGTCCGGTCGATGCGGACGCTGGCCGACAGCGCCGGCATCCAGCCGGCCACTTTCGTGCGGCTGGCCCAGCAACTCGGCTACGACGGCTGGCCCGCCCTGAAGGCGGCCTTCGCCGACGAGCTCGGGCTCGGCAGCGAGGGCTATGGCCAGCGCGCGCGCAACCTGGCCGCGCGCGGCCGCGACGGCGACCTGCTCGGCGAGCTGTTCGTCGCGCAGCGCCGCAACCTCGACCTGACCGAAGCCCTGTGCGCGCAGTCGCTGCGCGAGGCCGTCAAGGCGCTCAAGCGCGCGAAGGCGGTGCACGTCGCCGGCTTCCGCGCCAGCTTCCCGGTGGCGCACGCGCTGGCCTACGGCCTGCGGCTGTTCCGCCACCCGGTGCAGCTGGTGGACGGGCACGGCGGTGGCCTCGAGATGCAGCTGCGGGCCGTCGAGCGCAACGATTGCGTCGTCGTCGTCGGTTTCGCACCGTACTCGCGCGAGTCGGTCGCGGTCGCCGAAGCCGCCCAGGCTGCGGGCGCCAGGCTCGTGGCACTGACCGACAGCAACGCATCGCCGCTGGCCCTGCTGGCCGACGTGCCGGTGCTGTTCTCGCCGGCCAGCCCGTCGTTCTTCCCGTCGGTGGCCGCCGCGGTCGCCGTCGTCGAGGCCCTGCTCGAGCTGCTGGTCGCCGACGCCGGCGAGGCTGCTTCGCAGCAGATCGACCGCGCCGAACAGCAGCTGTTCGACTCGGGTGCCTACGTCCAGTCCCCCGTCCGCCGGAATCCCGCCAAGCCGTAGCCCGGATGCCGATCCGGGATGCACCGCAACGCGTTCGTTGCGGAGCATCCGTTTTCGCAACACTTGTTGCGAAAAGATTAAATGTTGCATAGAATTGATATGTGATTCAAACGTTTCAAGTCCGATGAGTAAGATCCTTCACCGCTCCTTGCGTTCGACCCCACCGGTGGCCGTGGGCGCCCAGGGCATCCAGATCACCGACCGCGATGGCCGGACCTACATCGACGCCAGCGGCGGTGCCGCCGTGTCCTGCCTGGGACATGCGCACCCCGACGTGCTGGCCGCGATGCATGCCCAGATCGACCGGCTCGCCTATGCGCATACCGGCTTCTTCAGTTCCGATGCCTCGGAGGCGCTGGCCGACCACCTGGTCGCGCACGCCCCCGCCGGGCTGGACCAGGTCTACTTCGTTTCGGGCGGCTCCGAGGCCGTCGAGGCGGCGCTCAAGCTGGCGCGCCAGTATTTCGTCGAGACCGGGCAGCCGCAACGCGAGGTGTTCGTCGGGCGGCGCCAGAGCTACCACGGCAACACGCTGGGCGCGCTGGCGGTCGGCGGCAACGAATGGCGCCGGCGCCAGTTCGCGCCGCTGCTGATCGACGTGGGTCGCGTGGCGCCCTGCTACGAGTACCGCGACCGCCAGGGGCACGAATCGCAGCGGGCCTACACGCAGCGGCTGCTGGACGAGCTCGAGCAGACCTTCCAGCGCATCGGCCCGCAACGCGTGATCGCGTTCGTCGCCGAGACGGTGGTCGGCGCGACCTCGGGCGCGGTGCCGGCGACGCCCGGCTACTTCGAGGGCGTGCGCGCGCTGTGCGACCGCCACGGCATCCTGTTGATCTGCGACGAGGTGATGTGCGGCATGGGCCGCACCGGCACGCTGCATGCCGTGGAGCAGGAAGGCATCGTGCCCGACCTGATGACGGTGGCCAAGGGCCTGGGCGGCGGCTACCAGCCGATCGGCGCGGTGCTCGCGTCCGGCCGCATCGTCGATGCGATCCGGCAAGGCAGCGGGCTGTTCCAGCACGGCCACACCTACATCGGCCACCCCACCGCCGCGGCAGCGGCGCTGGCCGTGCAGCAGGTGATCCAGCGCGACCGGCTGCTCGACGCCGTGCGCGAGCGCGGGGCTGACCTGCGGCGCCGACTCGGCGAGCGGCTGGGCCAGCACCCGCACGTCGGCGACATCCGCGGCCGCGGCCTGCTGATGGGCGTCGAGCTGGTGCGCGATCGCGCGTCGAAGGCGCCGTTCGACCCCGGCTTGTCGTTGCACGCCCGGGTCAAGGCACGGGCGATGGCGAACGGCCTGCTGGTCTACCCGATGGGCGGAACGATCGACGGCCGACACGGCGACCACGTGCTGCTCGCACCCCCCTTCATCGTCACCGCACCCCAGATCGACCAGATCGTCGACCGCCTCGGCAGCTCGATCGACCAAGCGATCGGCGAACTTCCTTCCAGCCCCATCGAAAGGACCGTCCCATGACCCCATCTTCGACACTGCGCGCGGCCTGCCTGGCCGCAGCCTGCATCACCCCGGCGCTGGCGGCGGAACCCGCCGGCATGCTGAAGAAGATCAGGGACAGCGGCGCCATCACGATCGGCTACCGCGAGAGCTCGATCCCGTTCTCGTACCTCGACGACAAGGCCCAGCCGGTCGGCTACACGATGGAGCTGTGCGGCCATGTCGTCGAGGCCTTGAAGAAGGAGCTGCGGATGCCGGCGCTGAAGGTCAACCTGCAGTCGGTGACGTCGGCCAACCGCATCCCGCTGGTGCAGAACGGCACCGTCGATATGGAGTGCGGTTCGACCGTGAACAACGCCGAGCGGCAGGCGCTGGTCGGCTTCAGCGACACCACCTTCGTGGTCGCCACCCGCTTCATCGCGAAGAAGGGCGACAACCTGAAGACCGTCGACGACCTGAAGGGCAAGACCATCGCAGCCACCACCGGCACCAACACGGTGAAGCGGGTGCGCGACCTCGACCAGGCGCGCAAGCTGGGCCTGACCATGGTCAACGGCAAGGATCACGCGGATTCGCTGCTGCTGGTGAGCAGCGGGCGCGCGGTCGCGTTCTTCGAGGACGACATCCTGCTGGTCGGCCTGGCCGCCTCGTCGCAGACGCCGAACGATTTCGCGTTGAGCGCCGAGGGCTACAGCGCCGACCCCTACGCGATCATGATCCCGAAGGGCGACGCCGAGTTCAAGCGCGTCGTCGACGCCACGCTGGCAGGGCTGTTCAAGAGCGGCGAGATCGACCGCATCTACGATCGCTGGTTCATGAAGCCGATCCCGCCGAAGAACATCGCGCTGAACTTCCCGATGGGGGCGGCGCTGAGGAAGGCGATCGCCACGCCGACCGACTCGCCGGATCCGGCCGGCTACCGCTGATGAGCGCCCCGATGGACGAAGACCGCCTGCCGCCGATCCCCGAGGCCCAGTGGACCGAGGCGCAGCAGCGGGTCGCGCGCGAGATCATCGACGGCCCGCGCGGGGCGCTGGTCGAGCCGTTCGTGCCGATGCTGCGCAGCCCGGAGCTGGCGCAACATGCGCAGCGCCTGGGCGAGTACCTGCGTTACCGCAGCGCGATCGGGCAGCGGCTGTCGGAACTGGCGATCCTGGTGACGGCACGGCACTGGACGCAGCCGGTCGAGTGGGCGATCCATGCGCCGATCGCGCTGCGCGAAGGCGTGTCGGCCGACACCATCGCCGCCATCGCAGAAGGCAGGCGCCCATCCGGCATGCCCGACGACGAGGCCCTGGTGCACGATTTCTCGGTGCAGCTGCACCGCGACCACCGCATCGACGACGCCACCTGGGCCGCCGCGCTGGCCCGCTTCGGCGAGCAGGGCACGGTCGACCTGATGGGCATCAACGGCTACTACGCCTTGCTGTCGATGGTGATGAACGGCGCTCGGACGCCCGCGCCGGCCTGGCCGATCTCCAGCCTGGACAGCTTGCCCGCGCCGTTGAGCGTGAACCTGAAGTAGGTGTTGAACTCGCCCCAGGTGTCGCTGTGGAAGACGCCGACCACCTCGGTGCCGTCGCCGTGCACCGCGGCGATGCGCGTGAAATACTCCTTGCCGATCTCGCGCGAGAACGACTTGAAGTCGCGCGTCGCGAGGCCTGCAGGCTGTCGATCAATCCGGTTCTTGCGAGGCGGTGCTGCATGCCTGCAATGCGGAGGCCATCAGAACGGAATGTCGTCGTCCATGTCGTCGAAGCCGGTCGACGACTTCGCGGCCGGCTTGGTCGGGGCCGGGCGCGAGGCCGGGGCCGGGCGTTCGGCGCGCTCGCCACCGCCGCTGCCACCCGCGCCGCGGCTGTAGCCGCCGCCACCGCCACCGCCACCGCCGTAGCTGCTGCCACCTTCTTCGCCACCACCGCCACCGCCGCCGCCTTCACGGCCGCCCAGCAGTTGCATGTTGTCGGCAATGATCTCGGTGGTGTACTTTTCGACGCCGTCCTTGTCCTGCCACTTGCGGGTCTTCAGGCGGCCCTCGACGTAGCACGAACGGCCCTTCTTCAGGTATTCGCCGGCGATCTCGGCCAGGCGGTCGTAGAACACCACGCGGTGCCATTCGGTTTCTTCCATCTTCTCGCCGGAGGTCTTGTCCTTCCAGTTGCGCGAGGTGGCGATGGTGACGTTGCAGATCGCCGCGCCGTTGGCGGAATAGCGGATTTCGGGATCGCGGCCCAGGTTGCCGATGAGAATGACTTTGTTGATCGAGGCCATGGGACGGCTCCTGATGTAGGGGACAAATTGATTTCTGGTCGCTTGCTCCCAGGCTGGCATCCGAGCCGCTGCAGAGGGAACCGGCCGCGTGGGGCCTGCACCCTCACATTTTACCGGATGGGCAGCGGCAGTATCCGGGCGCAATCTGGCGCCGTACCTTTCATGCCTGCGGCGGCGTGCTCGAGCTGCCCGCAATGACGTCGAAAAACGCGCGAACCATCCGCATGTCCTGGCGTTCGGCCAGACACACGGCGTGGGCGTAGGTGTGAATCGCCGCATCGCTGATGCGCACCGCGTGGAGGCCGGGCCCCGGCACGTACTCGGCTTCCGACACTGCGGCGATGCCCAGGCCTTGCGACACGGCCGCGCGGATGATCTCCCGGCTGGCGATCTCCATCACGATCTCGGGTTCGATCCCCGCCGCGGCCAGCGCCGACTCCAGTGCCTTGCGCGTCGTCGAGCCGGGCTCGCGCATCAGGAAGCGTTCACCCTGCAGCTCTGCCGTGCGGATGGTGCGCCGCCTGGCGAAGCGGTGCGTGGCGGCGCAGAAAATCAGCACCGGGTGCTCGCTGTAGGGCACGGACACGAATCGCTTGTCGCGAAACACCTGGGCAAGCACGCCGACATCGGCCCGGTAGTCGAGCAGCCGGTCGAGGACCTCCTGCGAGTTGCCCGTGCCGACCGAGACCGCGACGCCGGGATAGCGCTGGTGGAAGGCAGCCAACATGGCCGTCACGTGCGAAGGCCCGACGGCCGCCACGCGCAGTTGGCCGGAGCGCAGCTCGCCGGCGTCGCCGAGCAGCTGTATCGCGTCGGCCTCGAGACTGAATATCTGGCGCGAAAGATGTGCCAGCCGCTCTCCGAGTTCGGTGGGGCGCACGCGGCGACCGGTGCGATGGAACAGCTCGACCTTGTAGAGCGCTTCGAGCTGCCCGACCTGCGTGGTCACCGTGGGCTGGCTGACGTGCAGCTTCTCGGCTGCGCCGGTGAAGCTTCCTGTCGTCGCCACGGCGTGAAACGACCGCAGTTGTGTCAAACGCATGACCTTGCTTTCGGTGTGGCCCCGCGCGAACTATAGGTCTGCTGCGACGCCTGTTCATCTGAGCCACGGAGGGTGGCGCCGCCGACCCGGGCGGTCGGCACTCCCCGCGTTTTCCCTGTCGAACTATTGATCCACTCAATGTGTCGCCAGAAAAACTTGGATTGTTCAAATGCTCCCGTCGGTACGACATTGGCGATGCCCGCCGCCGAACCGCACCCGGCCGGCGACGGCGGCCGCCCGACAAGACCGACAGGAGACAACGATGAAGTTCACTCGACGCCACCTTCTGGCCACGGCCCCCGCGCTGCTCGGCGCGCCTTTGCTGGGCCTGGCCGCCCCGGCGCGTGCCGCCAGCGTGCTGACGGTCGGCCTGATCCCCTCGGAAGACTCGCGAGCGATGATCGCGAACAGCCAGAAGATGATGGACATGCTGGCCAAGGCCCTGAACATGGACGTCAAGCCCTTCGTCGCGGCCGACTACAACGGCGTCATCGAGGCGTTGCGCTCGAAGCGCCTGGACGTGGCCTACCTCGGGCCGTTTTCGTACGTGCTCGGCACCACGGTCGCCGACATCGAGGCCTTCGCTGTCGCCGAGACCAAGAAGGCCGGCCGCACCTACTACCACTCGCTCATCGTCGCCCACAAGGACAGCGGCATCAAGACGGTCGCCGACCTGAAGGGCAAGAACTTCGCCTTCGTCGACCCGAGCTCGACCTCGGGCCACCTGTTCCCGAAGGCCGGGCTGATCAAGGCCGGCTTCAACCCAGACAAGGACTTCGGCCGCGTCATCTTCTCGGGCTCGCACGACTCGAACGCCGTCGCGGTGCAGAACAGGAAGATCGATGCCGTCGCGATCGCCGACCGCATCCTCGACGCGGCCATCGCCAAGGGCCTGGCCAGGCGCGAGGACCTGGTGGTGGTGTGGAAGTCGGACCCGATCCCCGAGTCGCCCACGGTCTGGCGCAAGGACCTCGATCCCGAACTGAAGAAGCGCGTGCAGGCCGCCTTCCTGCAGGTCAAGGACATCCCGTGGTCGGACCAGGGCGAACTCAACGGCTTCCACCCGACCGACGACAAGGCCTACGACATCATCCGCGACACCGCGAAGGCCCTCAACCTCGACCTGAGGAAGCTGAAGTGATCAAGATCCGCGGCCTGACCAAGCGCTACGGCGAGATCGACGTCCTCAAGGGCCTGGACGTCGACGTGGCACCGGGCGAGTTCCTCGTCGTCCTCGGGCCCTCCGGGGCCGGCAAGTCGACCCTGCTGCGTTGCATCAACCGGCTCGCCGAGCCGACGCAGGGCGACATCCACATCGACGGCGAGCTCGCGACATCGAACGCGGCGAGCCTGCGCAAGCTGCGCCGCGAGGTCGCGATGATCTTCCAGCACTACAACGTCGTGCCGCGCCTGTCGGTGCAGAAGAACGTGCTGACCGGGCGGCTCGGCGCGGTGCCGTCGGTGCTGTCGTGGCTGCAGGTCTTCCCGCGCAAGGACGTCGAGATCGCCCGCGAATGCCTGCGGCACGTCGAACTCGACGAGAAGGCCGGGATGCGCACCGACACCCTGTCGGGCGGCCAGAAGCAGCGCGTGGGCATCGCCCGCGCACTCGCCCAGCAACCCAAGGTGATCCTCGCCGACGAGCCGGTGGCGAGCCTGGACCCGAAGACTTCGCGCACCGTGCTGACCTACCTGAAGCAGGCCAGCCGCGAGCTCGGCATCACGGTGATCTGCAACCTGCACCAGATCGACTACGCCAAGGAGTTCGGCGAACGGATCGTCGGCGTCTCGGCCGGTCGCATCGTCTTCGAGGGCAAGCCCGAGGCACTGACCGACGAGGTGCTGCAGCGCATCTACCCGGGGCTCGACGAAGGGCGCGCCCAGGCATCGCCGCCGCAGCGCGACGACGCGCCGGCCGCCGGCCTGCACAACTTCGCCCTCGAGGAGGCGTGAGATGAACATCGGTTCCTATACCTTCATGATGGCGCGTCCGGGCGGCAGCCTCGGCTGGTGGCCACGGATCGGTCTGGGCGTCGCGGCCGTCGGCGTGCTCTGGTGGGCCGCACGCGGCAGCCAGGTCAGCGTCAGCGAGCTGGTGAAGGGCGCGCCTTGGATCGCCGACTTCCTGTCGCGCATGTTCCCGCCCAACTGGGCCTTCATCGACAAGCTGGTCACGCCGGCGATCGAGACGGTGCAGATCGCGCTCTGGGGCACGCTGCTCGCGGTGATCCTGGCGGTGCCGGTGTGCTTCTTCGCGGCGCGCAACCTGACACCGAACATGGTGGTCTTCCACTTCACCCGCCAGGTGTTCAACGTCACGCGCGGCATCAACGAGATCATCCTGGCGCTCGTGTTCGTCGCGGCCGTCGGCCTGGGCCCGTTCCCCGGCGTGCTGGCGCTTGCGGTGCACGGCGCCGGCATGCTCGGCAAGTTCTTCTCCGAGTCGATCGAGGAGATCGACCAGGGCCCGATCGAGGCACTGCGTTCGACCGGTGCCGGGCCGATCCAGATCGTCATCTTCGGGGTGATCCCGCAGGTGATCACGGCCTGGATCGCCGTCGTGCTGTACCGCTTCGAGACCAACCTGCGCCAGGCCACCGTGCTCGGCATGGTCGGCGCCGGCGGCATCGGCTTCGAGCTGGTCGGCAGCATGAAGCTGTTCCAGTACCAGGACACCGCCACCTGCATCCTCGTGATCATCGCGATGGTGATGGTGGCCGACTACGTTTCGACCCGGCTGCGCGCCTGGATCCAGAAGGGAGCCCGTTGATGAACGCGAACCATGAATCCGTCGAGGCCAACGGCCGCCGCTACCTGAAGCCGGCCGCACCGGTGGTGGTGGTCTGCGTCGACGGTTGCGAGCCCGACTACATCACGCAAGCCATCCAGGCGGGCGTCGCCCCCTTCCTGCAGCGCATGCTGGCGAACGGCAGTTCGCTGATCGGCGACTGCGTGGTACCGAGCTTCACCAACCCGAACAACGTCTCGATCGTCACCGGCGTGCCACCTTCGGTGCACGGCATCTGCGGCAACTTCTTCTACGACGTCGCCGCCGACCGGGAAGTGATGATGAACGACCCGGCCTACCTGCGCGCACCGACGCTGCTGGCGGCCTTCGCCGACGCCGGCGCGGTGGTCGCGGCGGTGACGGCCAAGGACAAGCTGCGCACGATGCTGGGTCACGGGATGAAGGGCATCTGCTTCTCGGCCGAAAAGGCGGACAAGGCAACGATTGCCGAATGCGGCATCGACAACCTGCTGGCCCTCGTCGGCAAGCCGTTGCCCTCGGTCTACAGCGCCGACCTGAGCGAGTTCGTGTTCGCCGCGGGCGTGAAGCTGCTCGAGACGCGACGGCCCGACCTGACCTACCTGTCGACCACCGACTACGTGCAGCACAAGGCGGCGCCCGGCACGCCCGAGGCCAACGACTTCTACGCGATGATGGACGGCTACCTCGCGCAGCTCGACGCGCTCGGCGCGGTGATCGGCCTCACCGCCGACCACGGCATGAGCCCCAAGACCGATGCGGCCGGCCGGCCGCGCGTGATCTACCTGCAGGAGGCACTGGACCAGCACCTGGGCACCGGCCGGGCGCGCGTGATCCTGCCGATCACCGACCCCTACGTCGTGCACCACGGCGCGCTCGGTTCGTTCGCGACGGTCTACCTGCCGGTGGCGGCCCGTTCCCACGCGGTGCGTGCGCTGCAGGGCTTGCCGGGCATCGACGTGGTGATGACGCGCGAACAGGCGGTCGAGCGGTTCGAGCTGGCCGGTGATCGCATCGGCGACCTCGTGGTTGTCAGCGACCACCTCACCGTGCTCGGCACCAGCGCCGCGCGCCACGACCTCTCCGGCCTGACGGTACCGCTGCGCTCGCACGGCGGCATCTCCGAGCAGAAGGTGCCGCTTCTCTTCAACCGGCCGCTGCAGGGCGTGGACCCGGCACGGCGGCTGCGAAACTTCGACGTGTTCGACCTCGCGCTGAACCACGTCGCCGCGCCACGCCAGGGAAGCTGACATGTCGAATGAATACTTCAACCCCGTTCGCAGCGTCTACGGGGCAGGGGCCCTGTCATCCCTGCCGAAGCTGCTCGCCGGCCGACGCGCGCTGCTGGTGACCTTTGCGGAAGCGCGCAGCCTCGGCTTGGTCGCTCGCGTCGAGAAGCTGCTGAAGGACCAGCTTGCGGGCGTGATCGACGACGTCAAGCCCAACCCCGATGTCGCCGAACTGTGCGTGCAGTACGAAGCCTTCTGGCGCGACAAGGGCGGCGCCGACGTGATCGTCGCGCTCGGCGGCGGCAGTGCGATCGACACCGCCAAGGCACTGATGGTCGGCACCGAGAGCGGCCGCTTCGACGACCTGGTGGCGGGTCTCGCCGGCGGCAAGGCCTTCGCGCCGGCGAAGTCGAAGACCCTGATCGCCGTGCCCACCACCGCCGGCACGGGCAGCGAAGTCACGCCCTGGGCGACCCTCTGGGACCGCGCCGCGCAGAAGAAATACTCGCTGCACCTCGAGCAGACCTGGCCCGCCGTCGCGCTGATCGACCCGGAGTTGATGCTGTCGCTGCCGGCCAGCGTCACGCTGCAGAGCGGTCTCGATGCCCTCTCGCATGCGCTGGAATCGATCTGGAACATCAACGCCAACCCGTTGTCGGACACCTTTGCGGTCGCCGCAGTGCACGACATCCTCGACGCGCTGCCCAGGCTGATGAAGCACCTCGACGATCTCGACCTGCGTGGCCGGATGGCGCTCGCGGCATTGAAGGCGGGCATGGCGTTCTCGAACACCCGCACGGCGCTGGCGCACTCGATCTCCTACGAGATGACCCTGCGCCACGGCCTGCCACACGGCATCGCCTGTTCGTTCCCGCTGCCGATGGTGCTGGAACGCGCGATCGGCCAGAGGCGCGACCGCGACACCGTGCTCGAACGGGCGCTCGGCCCGCTCGATGCTGCGCCGCGCCGGCTCACCGCCTTCATCGAGGGGCTGGGCGTGAAGACCCGTTTCGCCGACTACGGTGTCGGCGATGCAGAAGCGGATGCCATGGTCGCCCACGCGTTGACCGGCCCGCGCGGGAGGAACTTCATCGGAACGGCGAACGAGGTGACGGCATGAACGCGAGCATCCCCCTGGGTGGCAAGACACAGGATGGCGCCATCTTCCGCGCCGAGGCGTTGCGCATCGACGGCGAGAAGGTGCGCACCGAGCGGCACCTGGATGTGCTCAATCCGTACAGCGGCGAACGCGTCGGAACCGTCGGCATGGCCACGCTCGAACAGGTGCGCCGCGCCTACGAGGTCGCACAGGCCTGCGTGCCGACGCTGTCGCGCTACGAGCGCGCCGCCATCATGAACCGCGCTGCAGCCCTGCTGCGCGAGCGCACCGAAGAGGCGTCGGACCTGATCACCGCGGAGTCGGGCCTGTCGAAGCAGGACAGCCTGTACGAGATCGGCCGCGTCGCCGACGTTCTCTGCTTCGGCGCCAGCGAGGCCTTGCGCGACGATGGCCAGGTGTTCTCGTGCGATCTCACGCCGCACGGCAAGCGCCGCAAGGTGATCACGATGCGCGAGCCCCTGCTCGGCGTGATCACGGCGATCACGCCGTTCAACCACCCGATGAACCAGGTCGCGCACAAGGTGGTGCCGTCGATCGCGACCAACAACCGCATGGTGCTCAAGCCATCGGAGAAGGTGCCGCTGTCGGCGCTGTACTTCGCCGACCTGCTCTACGAGGCCGGCCTGCCGCCGCAGATGCTGCAGGTGCTGACCGGCGATCCGCGCGAGATCGCCGACGAACTGTTGACCAACCCGCACGTCGACCTGATCACCTTCACCGGCGGGGTCTCGATCGGCAAGTACATCGCCCACAAGGCAGGCTACCGCCGCGTCGTGCTCGAACTCGGCGGCAACGACCCGCTGATCGTGATGGACGACGCCGACCTGGACAAGGCGAGCGAGCTCGCGGTGCAGGGCTCGTACAAGAACTCGGGACAGCGCTGCACGGCCATCAAGCGCATGCTGGTGCACGAGAAGGTCGCGCACGAGTTCACCGAGCGCGTCGTCGCGAAGACACGCGCCTGGCGCTACGGCGACCCGATGGACAGGGGCAACGAGATGGGCACGGTGATCGACGCGGCTGCGGCGCGGCTGTTCGAGGCGCGCGTCGAGGAGGCGGTGGCGCAGGGCGCGCGACTGCTCGTCGGCAACCTGCGCGACGGTGCGCTCTACTCGCCCACCGTGCTCGACCGTGTGCGCCCTGAAATGGCACTCGTGCGCGAAGAAACCTTCGGGCCGGTCTCGCCGATCATCGCTTTCAAGGACATCGACGACGCGATCGCGATCTCCAATGGCACGGCCTTCGGACTGTCGTCGGGCATCTGCACCAATCGGATGGACGATGCCACGCGCTTCGCCAGGGAGCTGAAGGTCGGTACCGTGAACCTGTGGGAAGTGCCTGGCTACCGCATCGAGCTGACGCCCTTCGGAGGGATCAAGGACTCGGGGCTGGGATACAAGGAGGGCGTGCAGGAAGCCATCAAATCGTTCTGCAACGGGAAGACGTTCACGCTGCCTTGGTAGACGACGCCGAGGTCCGTGTCGATCCCCGGCAGCGTTCGGAACCGCCCAACGCCGTTGTCGAGAGATCCCGCTTCTCAGCGATGCAGGAGCCGTCCAACATGCCGACGGCGTCCCTGATCGACGCCAGCCGGACCTGAACCAAGGGCGTCGATCTCGGTTCGCTTGCGATGAGGCTGTACGAGCATGGCGAAATTTTCCAGGACGTTGCGAGGGCAGCGCGAGCTACGACGACGGCGCCTGCCCTTGCCGTGGCAGGCCCGCGCCCTGCTCATCCTGATCGACCGCACCCGGCACGTGGAGGATTGCATGCGCCAGGTGCCGGGTTCGCTGGCGTGCGACGTCGCCCTGCTCGCAGACCTGAAGCTGATCGCACTGGAGCCGCAGTGAATCCCGAAGCTGCGACCCGTCTCAGTCGTCCCATCCCGTCGGCCGCGTGTCCTCGAAATCGCCCGGCATGAGCGCGGCCGTGGCGGCAGGGCCCGGGTGCCGCGGCACCTGCGTAGCCAGCTGGATCGACGCGGCCGCGTCTTCGAGGCGCTCCGCCCACATCCGCATCTCGCTGCTCCCATGCTCGCGGCAGACGCGTTGAATCTCGCGGATGTATGCAACATCCTCGGCCAGCCAGTCGATGTCGGTGTTGCGCCGCAGCGTGCGCAACAGCTTCATGTGCACTTGCATCGCAAGCGCGAGCAGTTCGTACTTGTTCACGGTTTTCCTCCGAGGACTTCGCGCGAATCGTCGTCGCATTGCCTCGGCGTGGCGAGCGAGATTCGCCAAAGCCTGCATTCGCCAAATTGCACGCGCCGGTGTAACCCGCGACACGCCACATGCGAACTTACCGCTGAGGGGACGTGGCAATGCAGCGGATCGAGTTCGAATGCTCGCGAGCCCCATGAACAAGACCGAGGAGGAGCACATCGTGAAGCCAGCATTCCACGCCGGCGGGGCCATGCACCGCGAGGCGGCGTCAGCATGCACGTGATCGCGAAGACATGAGCGGCCCGGACACGGCGATCCGGCGAACCGGCGCGGACGGCTGGCTCGCCCGATGGACGGACCTGGAGCGCGGCCTGGACGAGGGCATGGCGGGTTGGCTGCGCGCAAGCCAGCTTCGAGGCGTGCTGCGGTTCACGCCGGTGGTCATGGCCGTCAACCTCGTCAACGCCGCCATCGTGGTCGGATCGTCATGGCACCTCGTCTCCCACGTCGTGCTGCTGGGCTGGTTCGCGGTCCTCTCGCTCGTCGTGGGCCAGGGGATTCGCGGCTGGTATCGGGCGACCAAGCGTCGTCCCACGCGATGGGCATCCACCAGCGCGACCCGGCGCGCCACCTTGCACGCTTGCGTGCTGGGGCTGATGTGGGCCGTGGTCCCCGTTGCGCTCTACCCTTCATCGGATGCGCAGGCGCAGACATTCATCGCCGCGGTCGTCTCCGGGATGATCGGCGGCGGAGCGCTCGCGCTCGCGAGCATTCCGCGGGCGGCCACCGCCTACGTCGCCATCCTCGGGACCGGCAGCATCGTCGCGCTCGTCGCCTCGCACGGCACCGGCACCGTCGTGCTGACGGTCCTGCTGGTCGTCTACTGCCTGATCGCGATCTCGGGCGCATGGAACTGCGCCAACCTCCTCGCCGGACGCATCCACGCCGAGGCCGACCTCACGCGCGAGAGCGAGGAAGTCGCGGTGTTGCTGCAGGAGTTCGAGCGCCACTCGAACGACTCGCTGTGGGAGATGAATGCCGACGGGCGGTTGACTCGGGCCTCGCCGCGCCTCGAGCAGGCACTGCACGTGCCAGCCAGCGCATGGAGCCAGCACGAGGCCCTGTCGATCCTGGGACGCCAGGTCCCGTCCGAGCCGCAGGCCCTGACGGCGTGGCACTCGCTTCGAGATGCCTTTGCAGCCTGCCGCCCGTTCGACTCCATGGTCCTGCAAGTCGAGGTCGGCGGCCTGGCCCGGGTGTGGGCGATCAGCGGACGCCCCTTGTCGAACGCCCGCGGCCGGCATCTGGGCTGGCGCGGCGTGGTCGCAGACGTCACCGACCAGGTGAACGCCAGGCAGCGGGTGGAATGGCTCACGTGCAACGACGAGCTCACGGGGCTGCCCAACCGCAGCCAGTTCCGCCAGTACATCGCCAGCCTGCTCGACGATCCGTCGCGGACGTTCACGCCTTTCGCCGTCATGACCCTGAACCTCGACTCGTTCAAGAACGTCAACGAGCGCTTCGGCCATGCCGTCGGCGACGAGGTGCTGTGCTGGGTGGCCCGAAGGCTCGAGGCGGCATCGCGCCGCACCGACATCGTGGCGCGGCTCGGCGCCGATGAGTTCGGCATCGTCCTCTCCGACATTGGCGGGGAAGCGAATGCCCTCGTGTATCTCGAACGCCTGCGCAGCGATCTCGCGGCCGACAACCGCATCGGGAGTCACGGCATTCCACTGCGCTTCAGCGGCGGCATCGCCGTCGCGCCGGCGAATGGCAACAGTGCCGACGCGCTGTTGAGCTGCGCGGATGCGGCGCTGCACGAGGCCAAGCGCCTGGGTGGCGATCGCCGCCTGCAGTACCAGCCGCGATTCAAGACGCAACCCCAGCGCAGGCTCGCACTGCGCCAATGCCTGCGAGACGCGATCGACCTCGGCGAGTTGCGCCTGGAATACCAGCCCCAGATCTGCCTGCGCAGCGGGCGCGTGCTCGGCTTCGAGGCCATGCTGCGATGGAACAGCGCCCTCCATGGGGAGGTGGCACCTGCAGAACTCATCCCGATCGCGGAGTCGGCCGGCCTGATGCCGGCGCTCGGCCGCTGGGTCGCGGCGCAGGCCTGCGATGCCGCAAGACGCTGGCCGCAGGACATCCGCATCTCCATCAACGTGTCTCCGTCGCAGTTCTCCGAGCCGCTCTTCTTCGAGGAAGTCCGTGCGGCCACGTCGTCGATTCCTGCCGACAGGGTCGAGCTGGAGATCACCGAATCCATCCTGCTGGCGAATACCGAGGAGATCGTCGGCCAGCTCGACGCGTTGCGCGGCCACGGGTACCGCATCGGGCTGGACGACTTCGGCTCCGGCTTCTCGTCGATGGCGTACCTGCGCAGGTTCCGGTTCGACACGCTGAAGATCGACCGCAGCATCGTGCAGGACGTCGCGCTGTGCGGTGAGGCCCGCGCCATCGTTCACGCGATCCTGTCGCTCAGCCAGACGCTGGGGATCGACACCGTGGCCGAGGGCGTGGGCTCGATGGATGAAGCACTGTTGCTGCAGCAGGCCGGATGCGCCGCGATCCAGGGATTCCTTGTCAGCCAGGCCATGCCGCTCGACAAGGTCGGCGAGTTCCTGGCGGCCTGGAACCACGACGAGTTCCACAGCTCCCTTTTCGAATCGACGGCGAGGCTGCGACGGTGACGGCACGCCTTGGCGCATTTCCCTGCACGCACGCATGAAGTACGACATCGTGGACCTCAAGCTGCTCGTCGCCATTTCCGACACCCAGAACGTCTCGGCGGGTGCCGCGATGTGCTATTTGTCCCCGTCGTCCGCAAGCCTGCGCCTGCGAAACCTGGAGGAGGTCGTCGGCACGCTGCTCTTCGAGCGTCACGCCCGCGGCGTCAGGGTGACGACTGCCGGGATGGTGACGGTCGAGTACGCCAGGGAATGCCTTCGCGTACTCGATCGAATGCACGCGGACCTCGCCGGCTATGCCAGCGGCCACAAGGTCGAACTGAAGATCTTCGCCTGCACGTCGGCGATGTCATTCCTGACCGAGGACCTTCAATCGTTCCTGCACTCGAACCCGGGGGTGCGCATCATCCTGGAGGACCACCATGGAAGCGAGATTGCCGCCGCCGTGGCCGCCCAGAAGGCTGACCTTGGCATCGCCGTCCACGACAGCTGCCATCCGGAGCTCGAGTTCTTCGACTATCGCACCGCCGAACTGGTCGCGGTCGTCTCCAGGTCGTTCACGGCGATCGGCCCGGCGCCCGTCAGCTTCGCGACATGCCTGGACTTTCCGATGGTGTCGCTGTCGGCGAACTCGCCCATGCAGCGGTACATGACCGACCTGGCTTCGTCCCTGGGAAGGCGCACGGACAGCCGCGTCCAGGTGTCGAACTACCCCACCCTGCTGAAGCTGGTTCAGGCGGGGGTCGGCGTGGGCATCGCGCCCAGGTCGCTGGTGGACACCGAGCCGTCGCTGGACGTGCGCGTCATGCCTCTCACGGATGCCTGGGCGCGACGCAACCTCAGGATCTGCCTGCGGCGAGAACGCCCGAACGGGGCGCGGGTCCTGTCCGAACTCTGCCTTCACCTTGTCGAATCTGCCGCGCGGCATCGCGCGGCGATGTGAGGTCGCGCAACGTCGTGGGGATCCGGTGGCGGCACCCGTCAGAATGCAACCAGTCTCATTGTTGCCATTGCAGTAACCGACGGGCTTCATGGACCGAATAGCTGTACAGGCTGTCGCCAGAACCGAAGAACGCCTGCGCCAGCAGCTGCTGTGCGGGCTCTCCGGTGATGCCGAGGCCTACCATGCCTTCCTGAAGGACCTGAGCGCGCATCTGCGTGCTTTCCTGCGCAAGCGGCTGGTGCGGTTTCCGGACGACGTCGAGGATCTCACGCAGGAGGCCCTGCTCGCAGTGCACAACCAACGGCACACCTATCGCAGCGACCAGCCGCTCACGGCCTGGGTGCATGCGATCGCGCGCTACAAGCTGGTGGATTGGTTGCGCGCGCGCAACGCGCGAGAGGCCCGCAACATTCCGCTCGATGACGATGCCGAGATCCTTGCCGCGACCGACACCCAGGCCGCCGAGGCACGGCGCGACCTCGGCAAGTTGCTGCAGGAGCTGCCGGATCGCCATCGCCTGCCGATCCTGCACGTCAAGGTCGAGGGCCTGTCGGTCACGGAGACCGCTCGGCTGACAGGCATGTCGGAGTCCGCCGTCAAGGTGGGTGTGCATCGGGGATTGAAGGCGCTGGCCGCCAGGATCAGGGGTGGAGCGTGAAGACAGACGATCTCGTTTCGCTGCTGGCTGCAGCGGCCAAGCCGGTGCCCTACCGGGTGGCGGTTCGGCGAATGGGCCTCGCACTCGGGTTGGGATTCGTCGGCGCGATGGCCGTGATGGTGCTCGACCTGGGCTTCGACCCCGATCTGGCCGAGGCGACGCACATGGCCATGTTCTGGGTCAAGCTGGCGGTCCCCGGCAGCCTGTGCGTCGCCGCATTCTTCGTGGCCGAGCGGCTGTCGCGGCCCGGCGGGCGCGTCGGTGCATGGCGCATCGGCCTGGCCGCACCGGTGCTGGCGCTGTGGCTGTATGGGGCGTGGGTGATGGTGCAAGCGGCCCCGGCCCAGCGCAAGGCCCTGGTGCTCGGTGATTCATGGAGATCCTGCGCCTTCAGCATCGCGCTAATTTCGGTGCCGCTCCTGGTGGCGCTGTTCTGGGCCGTCAGGGGACTGGCTCCCACGCGCCTGGCGCTCGCGGGGGCCAGCGCCGGGTTGCTGGCCGGCGCGGCTGCGACGCTGGTGTACGCCTTGCACTGCCCGGAGATGGAGGCGCCTTTCGTCAGTGTCTGGTATGTCGCCGGGATGGTCATCCCGGCACTGGCCGGTGCGATGCTCGGACCGTGGGTGCTGCGGTGGTGACGCGTCCGCGGCGGGTCGGCTCGCCATGCCATGTACGGTCGACTTCGACAAACGTGGACATCCCGACTTCCTGCACGTCGATGCTGATGACCCCCGATGCGCCGGCCCATTCGACCTCCTCTTCGGCCATCAGCAGCGCCCGCCGCAGCGCCGTGGCGGACTGCAACCTGGCTCGAAGCGCATGGATCGCACGCGACTCTGCACGGGCGGCGCCCAGTTCGCCCAATTGAACCGAAGCGCCCGCCAGCACGCTCAATGGCAGGGCGAGGAAGGCTTGGGCCCCCAGGCGCTTCAAGCCCCATTCGAGCGCGCCGGCGTGACGGAACACCTTGCGCGCGTTCGGCACCTTGTCGAGCAGGCGCCCGAGGGCCCGGCCCATGCTTCGCAGCGCCGCCTCGTCCAGCCCGTACAGGATGGGAGCCAGGCGCCCCGCGTCGCTTCGCGCAGGCTCTGCGGGAGGCTGCGCGAAGCGATGGGAGAGAAGTGAACGCAGGCGGTTGAATCGCGTCTCCAGCCATCCGCACCAGCCGCCTTCGTCGGCCGCGCCTGCCTGCGATTCGCGGTGGCCGAACCTGCCCGCGGTGGCTGCGTCGATCGACAGGCTCAGCCGTCGCACATGTCGCCGCAAGACATCGAGCGGCGGCAACGCGTGCGCGTCCCAGGTCCAGACGCGCAGGCCCGCCGAGCTGACGGCGCTCAGCGCATGCCGCACCCGGCGGACCTCCTGCGGGTCGCGGCGATGGTTCAGTCCCGGTCCGTCGATGAGGTGCACGGCCACCAGGGGAACGTCCGCCCGCGTGCACAGGACGAAGTCGACCTGGCGCAGCCGCTGCGGGCTGGCGAGCGAGCGATCGCACTCGTTCTTCGTTGCCCGAAGAATCCAGTCGAGGGGAACATCGCAGTACAGGTGGTGCCCGGGAGAGCCGCGCATCAGGTGCTGCCAGCCCCGCAGCATCGCCTTCTGAAGCCGAGGCTCGCGCTTCAGTCCAACAACACGCAGTCCGTCGCTGACCGTCACGGTCGCTCTCCACAAGCTGATGAAAGGCGGTACCGCCACCTGAAGCAGCGATGTTCGGCCGCAGGGCGCATGGCCACAAGCGAGCATTGCCGATGCGAGCGTTGCACGTGGCCTCACGCTGGCCCGGCCAGTGTTGTCTGCGTCGAACGCTGCGTTTGTCGAATGTCGCTTGTTGATCGTGCCCGGCCTCGCGAACATCGCGGCCGATCGGCGGTTGCGCCGCCCACCAAACCCTGGAGGAGATGCACATGGCGTCTGGCCCGAAAACGCGTCCACATCAACGGCACGAACAGTCTGCGGCTGCCGCCGACCCTGCACACCCGGCGACACGGGCGTCGTTCGCGGCGCGGATGGCGGCCGTGCTGGCCGTCGCGTGGTTTGCCGGCTGCGGCGCGGGAAACGATCCGGAGGACGCACGCACGGCGAGCCACGGTGACCCTGCCGCGCCGTCCGTTCCGGACCCGGCGCCCACGGTGCCTGTCGGGGCACCTGCACCGACGCCGCCTGCGTCGCCGATGCCGCCGACGCAACCGGCACCGCCGCCGTCCAATGCGCCGAGTCCGGCGTCGGCGCTGCCCAACTGCGCCGCCCCGCTCGCTGCGTTTACGCAATCGATACTTCCCGAGATCAAGGGCAAGTGCTCGATCTGCCACGTGCCCGGGGGACTGGCGGGCGGCACGCGACTCGTGCTGCTGCCGACCGCCAGCGAGCTCGACAACTTTCGCGTGCTGCGCGACTTCTCGAAGACGCTGGGACCGGTGCTGCTCGCCAAGTCGGTGGGCTTGCCTTCGCACACGGGCGGACGGCCTTTCGGGGACACGAACTCGGCGCAGTACAAGGCCCTGGCCAAGCTGGTGTCGGACATGCGGCAACCGGGTTGCACCGACGCCGCGTCGGGTGGCGAGCCGCCACCGCAAGCCGGCGCGCCTGCTGCGCCCGCGACCGGCGTGCATCCGGCATCGGGCGGCTTCTGGCAGGGGGTGGGCTTCGAATCGACCGCGACGGTCCTTGCCCGCTCGTCGGTGCTGCTGGCCGRTCGCCCGCCCCGCGCCGACGAACTGGCGGCGGCGCAGGCCGGGGGCGTGCCGGCGCTGCGCCAACTCATCCGTGGCTACATGCAAGGGCCGACCTTCGAAAGCCTGATCGACGACATGGGGGAAGCCCAGTTCCTGACGCCCGGCGTCGTCGTGCTCGGCGACGAACAAGGTCTGGATCCGGCCGATTGGCCATCCGCCGGCGCGATGCTCAAGGCCGAGAAGGAGGGCGTCGCCCGGACCGCCGTTCAGGCCCGCTTCGACGCAGCCGTGAGGCATGAACCCGTCGAGCTGATGAAGTTCATCGTCCGGAACGAGCGGCCCTACACCGAAATCGTCTCCGCCAACTACACCGTCGTCAACGGCTTGCTGGCCGGCTACCTGGGCGCGCAGGTTTCGGGCACGTTCAAGAACAAGGAGGACGACAACGAGTGGCTGATGGCCACGCTCCCCAATGCGCGGTTGGGAGGGGTTCGGGAGCACGCCGGCGTGCTGTCGAGCCATGCGTGGCTGCAACGCTTCCCGACGACCGACACCAATCGCAATCGGCATCGGGTGAACATGCTGTTCCGGCAGTTCCTCGCCACCGACGTCACCGCGCTCGCGGCACGCCCCCTCGACGACGCGACCGTCAGCAAGGTTCCGACCGTGGAGAACCCCAACTGCTCCGTCTGCCACAACGTCATCGATCCCATGGCCGCCGGGTTCCAGAACTGGAGCGACACGAACCGTTTCCGGCCGCACAACAACAAGGGCACCAACCATGCCCTGCCCCCGACATACCTCACCGGGCGCTATCCGAAGGACGCGAACAACCGGCCGTACTACAAGGGCGGCGACAACTGGTTCCGGGACGGTGCCGCGCCGGGCYATGGCGCCAAGCCGATGCCGGGTGGATTCGAGGGCAATCCGACCGCATTGCAATGGCTGGGGCAACAGGTGACGGGCGACGCGCGCTTCTCGCTCGGCGCTGTTCACTTCTTCTACCGGGGACTCATGGGACGCGAGCCGCTGGAGGCCCCGTTCGACACGAACAACCCGCAGTACGCGGGGGATCTCGCGGCCCATGCGGCGCAGTCCGCGGAGTTCACCGAGTTGGCCGCGCGCTTCCAGGCCGACCAGGGCCATGGCAGGTTCAACGCGAAGGACCTGATGACGGACTTGCTGCTGAGCAGATGGGCCACCGCCTCGCGCGCCAGCGGCCTCGACCTCGCCAGGACCGCACAGCTCGGCGATGTCGGCAGCACCCACATGCTGGCGCCGGCGCAGCTCAACCGCAAGCTCAAGACCCTGCTCGGCCTCGGCTGGGACGGATTCGATGACCCGTACAAGGGCTTCGGCGTTGTCTACGGCGAGTTCGACGGCGCCGATCGCCTCAACGCCGCACGCGCGCATACCACGATGCAGAGCGTGGTGGTGGATCGCATGGCCTCGCTCAAGAGCTGCACGTTCGTGATGAACGACTTCGCGAAGACCCCGGCGAACCGGCTTCTCTTTCCGCACGTGAAGTCGACCGACCTGCCGGACACGCCGGGCGGGCTGGAGGCCATCACGCGAAACATCCAACACCTGCACAAGGCGCTGTGGCGCGACGATGCCGCGGTGACCGATGTCGAGGTGCAGCGCACCGTGAAGCTCTTCAAGGACACCTGGAACGACCGCGCGACGGCACCGCCGAAGCCCCTGGACTGTGCCTACAACAACAGCAACGACCCTGCGTACGCCGCGCGGGCCTGGGCCGTCATCGTGGCCTACATGGTGGGCGATCCGAGGTTCCTCTTCGAGTGATCGCCGAGCCGATGCCCTGGCGCCCGGCCGGCACGGCGCACATCAAGACAGCACTGGAAATTCAACATGCAGCGTAGAGACTTCCTGAAAGTGACGGGCCTGACAGGCCTGGCCATTCCCGCATGGGCCTGGACCGGCGAGGCGCTTGCGCAAGCATCGCCCTACACCGGGCGGATCCTGATCAACATCCACGCCGACGGGGCCCTCGACCAGAGTTCATGGACCGACCCGCGGGAGACGGAGGGCGCGATGAACCTGTACGCCGCGGCAGGCAAGCCCGCCGGCCTGGCCGGCCGGATCCGGTATGCGCCGATGGCGGCCAACAAGGCATTCTTCGACAAGTACTACCGCCAGATGCTGGTCATCAACGGTGTGCACAGCGAGACCAACACGCACCCGGTCGGCATTCGCGTCAACGCGACGGGACAACTCGGCATGGGGTACCCCAACATTTCCGAGCTGTTCGCCTTCGTCCACGGCGCCGGACTCCCGATGGCCTGGCTCAACTCGGGCGGGTACGGCATCAGTGCCGGCCTGGCGGCTGCCACGGCCATCCCGGACGTCGCGACGTGGCGCTCGCTGACGACACCCAACGCGTCGTCCGCGACCCGTGACCTGATGAAGCCGGCCGATGTGGCGCGACTGCAGGCGGCGCGCTTCGAACGGCTCGCCGCGATGCGCCAGCGCACCGACATGCTTCCGCTCTCGAGGTCGGTGACCGAGCAGTTCCTGGGCGTCTCCCAGGCGCGTGGACTGCTGCAACGCGCCGCGGCCCCGAGCACGCCGGACCGTTTCACCCAGGCACAGATCGCCCTGCTGGCCGCGCAGGCCGGCATCGTCTCGACGATCGAACTGCAGGTCGGCTACTTCGATGCCCACCGCGACCTCGACAAGAAGTACGCCGCGAGACTTCCCTACCTGACGGACTCGGTGGACTACGTCTGGCAGAAGGCCGCAGACCTCGGTATCGCGGACCGGATCTTCATGCGCATCTACTCGGATTTCGGCCGCACGCCCTACCTGAATGCCGGGGGCGGCAAGGACCACTGGGCGGTCGGCACGCAGATCCTGATGGAAGCGAACCCGCGCTGGGGCAATCGCGTGTTTGGCGCCAGCGGCCCGCATCACGAGCAGCTGGCCATCAATGTCGCGACCGGCGCCGTCGACCCGGAGCGGGGAAAGGTGATCCGCCCGCGCCATGTCCACGCAGCGATCCGCAAGTACCTGGGCATCAACACCACCGATTCCCGGTTCGACCTGAAGGTCCCGCCCGACGAGGCCTTCGACTTCTTCAACCCCGGCGCGCACACCGGCTACCCCCACCTCTGAGCGATCGCTGCCGCTGCCCGCCCTCCTTTCGACTGAAGCCATGATCATTCGTCCTTCCTCCTTGCGCCGTCTCGGTGCTTCGCTGTGCTTTCTCGTCCTTGCCGTGCAAGGCGCCTGGGCCGTCGACGTCGGTGCCCTTGCACCCGACCTCGTCCTGTCCGAAGAGAGAGGGACGAGTTCTCTCGCCCAGCTCCGGGGACGCGTGGTCTACCTCGACTTCTGGGCATCCTGGTGCGGCCCGTGCCGGCAGTCATTTCCGGTCATGAATCAGCTGCAGGCGAAGTTTCGCGGCCAAGGCCTCGACATCGTCGCGGTCAACCTGGACGCACGGCGCACCGACGCACAGGCGTTCCTGGCGGAAGTCCCTGCGCAGTTCCGCATCGCCTTCGATGCGGCGGGCAGCAGCGCCAAGCTGTTCGGCGTGCAAGGCATGCCGTCGTCGTACCTGATCGGCCGCGACGGCCGTGTCATCGCGGTCCACCAGGGATTCAGGGACGAGGACCGCGCCTCGATCGAGAAAGGCATCGCGCAGGCGCTCGCCGCCAAGTAGCCGCGCCCCGCCCCGACTGCCACGAACAACGCCCATGAGCCCCACCATGCCTGCTGTCTTTCGCTTCTTCCGTCCCTTCTGCCGCCCCTTCTGCACGCTCGTGTCCTGCGCCAGCCTCCTGGGCGGTTGCGCGATCTCGCCGCCGCACCCCTGGGAGCGCGGCCATCTCGCCAGGCCAGAGATGACGATGGCCGCCGACCCGCTCGATCAGCGCTTCGTGCAGCACATCTATGCCAGCAAGGAGAACGCCTCGGGCGGCTATGGCGTGGGCGGAGGTGGCTGTGGCTGCAACTGAGCAGGGCAGACGGTGCGGGAGCGCGGCCTGCACCATCGTGGCAGCGGCGCTCGCGCTTCCCGGCGTCGCAACGCATGCGGAGAACGCGCCCGAGCGAGGCGAGATTGCGCTGAAGTACCTGCACTACGAAGACCGGCAACCCGGCCTCGACCGCATCACGGTGAAGGCGCCCTCTCTCTACCTCATGGCGCCGATCTCGCCGAAGTGGGCGATCGAAGGTTCGGTGGTGGCCGACAGCGTTTCCGGTGCGACGCCACGCTACCACGACGCCATCTCGGGCGCGACGCAGCGCATGAGCGACCTGCGCCGGGCCGCGGACCTGCGGCTGACGCACTATGCGGACAGGTCGAGCTATTCGGCAGGATTCAGCCGCTCGAAGGAGAACGACTACACCAGCTCGGCCGCATCGTTCGCCATCGGCCTGTCGAGCGATGACAACAACCGCACCTGGAACATCGGCTACGGCTATGCGTACGACCGGATCGGTTCATCCCACGATGCGCTGTTCGACGAGCGAAGGCGCACGACCGAACTCATGCTCGGCGTCACGCAAGCCCTTTCCGCCACGGATCTCGTGCAGGGCACCCTCACGTTCAATGCGGGGCGGGGCCACTACTCCGACCCCTACAAGGAACCCGACGTCCGTCCCCGCACGCGTGACCAGCGGATCGTGCTGCTGCGCTGGAACCATCACTTCACCGACGTCGATGCTTCGATGCGCACGAGCTATCGGTTCTACCGCGACACGTTCGGCATCAAGGCCCATACCCTGGGTATCGAGTGGGTTCAGCCTGCGGGCGGGTGGCTCACGCTGACGCCGTCGCTGCGCCTGTACTCGCAAAGCGCCAGCACGTTCTACTTCGATCCGGTGTACGACCCTGCACTGGGCGCACCGTACCCCCCGGGCTACTTCACGAATCCGCCGGAGTTCATCTCGTCCGACCAGCGGTTGTCGGCCTTTGGCGCCGTGACCGCGGGGCTGAAGTTCGCAGTGCGGTTTTCGGCGGACTGGTCCGGCGACCTGAAGGTGGAGCGGTACGAGCAGCGCTCGAAGTGGCACGTTGGCGGTGAAGGCTCACCGGGCCTGAGCGCGTTCAGCGCCACCTTCGTGCAGATCGGACTCGCCAAGCGGTTCTGAACGGCGCCGCGTCGCGCATGGGTCGAGCGGGCTCGTCAGCGAGTCCGCGATTTGCTTGTGGAGATGAAGGATGAACAGTTCGTGGAGAGTGGGCCGGGCGCGACTGCTGCTGGCCATCTTCGTTGGTGTGGTGTCCCGGGTCGCTTTCGCGTCCCCGGCCGGCTTCCTGGAGCCGGCGCAGGCATTTCGTGGCCAGGTTCGCGTGCCGGGCACGGACGCCGTCGAGGTGCGCTTCGATGTCGCCCCTGGCTACTACCTCTACCGCGATCGCATATCGATTGTCCCCCACGAGACCGACGCGGTGCTGGGCCCGGTCGACCTCCCGGCCGGCCAGTCCGGCATCGATGGCGCCTCTCAGAAGAAGGTCGAGATCCTGGAAGGCGCCGTGCTGATCCGGGTCCCCGTCAAGACAGCCGGTTCCGACTTTCGCTTGCGCATCAACTACCAGGGCTGCGCCGACAAGGGCCTGTGCTACCTGCCGCAAACCGCGTTCGCCGCGGTCGCCGTGGACGACGGCAAGGTCGTGCGCGCGAGTTGGCAAGACGACGAAGCCTTGCCCTCCGCAGCGGTGGCACAGGCGGGCGAGACGGCGCACATTGCGTCGGCCCTGGAGTCGGGCGACCTCCCCACGATCGCCGGCGTGTTCCTGGTTGCCGGCCTGCTGCTGGCATTCACGCCCTGCGTGTTGCCGATGGTGCCCATCCTGTCGTCCATCATCGTCGGCCAGGGCGCGCCCGTCTCGCGCACGCGGGGGTTCGTGTTGGCATTGACCTACTCCCAAGGCATGGCGTTGGTCTACACCTGCTTCGGCGTGGCCGCGGGCTTGCTTGGCGAAGGCCTGGCAGCCGCGATGCAGAACGCCTGGGTCCTGGGCGCATTTGCGCTGCTGCTGGCGGCGCTGTCGTTGTCGATGTTCGGTTTCTTCGAGTTGCAGATGCCGGGCTTTGTCCGCGACCGGGCGGCACGCGCATCGGACAAGCTGCCCGGCGGCAAGCTCATCGGCGTGTTCGCCATGGGCGGGTTGTCGGCCCTGATCGTCGGCCCCTGCGTGGCTGCGCCACTGGCCGGAGCGCTGGTGTTCATCAGCCAGACCCGGGATGTCTTGGTCGGTGGGCTGGCGTTGTTCAGCCTCGCAATGGGCATGAGCGTGCCATTGTTGCTGGTGGGGGTGTCGGCGGGTTCGCTGCTGCCCCGCACCGGTGCATGGATGGTCGGCATCAAGACCTTCTTCGGCGTCGTGCTGCTGGCCGTGGCGCTGTGGATCGTTTCTCCGGTGCTTCCAGCGCACGTGCTGATGATCTCGATCGGCGCTGCCCTGCTCGTCGGCGCGGCGTCCCTGAAGCTGTTCGATCGCCTGGCGGATGCGGCGCCGCATCGCCAGCGGGTGGCCAAGGGGATCGCGCTGGTGCTTGCCGTGCTCGGCACCCTCCAGCTGGTGGGCGCACTGTCGGGCGGCACCGACCCCTTGCAACCCCTGGGGCACCTGGCACGCGCGGGAGATGGCGCCAGGTCGTCAGCCGCCAAGGGCATCGAGTTCCGGCGTGTGCTCAGTTCGGCCGAGTTCGACGCCGCGGTCAAGGCCGCGGATCGGCCGGTGCTGCTCGACTTCTATGCCGACTGGTGCGTCTCATGCAAGGAGATGGAGCACCTGACCTTCAACGATCCTGCCGTACGCGCCCGCCTGGCCAACGCGGTGCTGCTGCAGGCCGACGTCACCGCCAACTCGCCGGACGACAAGGCGCTGCTCAAGCGCTTCAACCTGTTCGGCCCGCCCGGCATCCTGTTCTTCAACGCCCAGGGCCAGGAGCATGCCGGCGCACGCGTGATCGGATTCGTGCCACCGGAGCGCTTCGCGGCGTCGCTCGCACTCGCCGGGTTGTGACGGCGCGGCCGTCCTCGACCTTCCATCGGCAGCAGCCTTGCAGGTTCTCTCCATGGCACGGGCGACGATGGTCGGCAGCTCAAGGCGGGCATTGAAGCTTGCTTCTCTCGGGTCAATGCCGCCGGCGGTGTACGGGGGCGCAAGTTGAAGCTGATTGCCAGGGACGACCGCCCGACACGCGAGTCGTTCAGGGCCGCGTTGCGGGCCAGGCCGATCGATCTGGGGGTACTGGCTGCGCTGCTCCAACGACAGCAACCTCGGATCCCGCTACGTCGGGATCAGCATCATCGGGCCCGGCGGGCGAATTCTCAACTGAGGTGCAAGGGGTGGGCGCGGCGCCGTGCAGATCGGTCAATGCCGGGCGGCGGCCGCGGCGAGGTGCTCGCACAGTTGCGACAGGACGCGTGATCCACCAGCGAGCCCGCGCCTGCGGCAGACCCGCAGATTGCGCCGTGCCCAAGGTTCGGCGAGCGGCACCGCTTCGACATGGCGCGACGATTCGGCATCCACCGCAAACCGGGGCAGTATGCCGATTCCCACACCCGCCTGAACCAACTTCAGCAGCGTCGAGAAGTTGGAGACTTGCACGCGGCTGTCGATCCGCCGTCCCAACGCCAGAGCCAGTCCGTTGATGTACCGCTGCATGGGTGCGTTCGCCATCAGCGACACCATCGGAAAGTCGAGGCATCTCATGAAACTGACGGGGCCCGGGCCCAGCTCCTCGTGCAGCTTGGGCACCACCGCCACCAGTTCCTCCTTGCGGTAGCCGAAGAACTCCAGCTCCGGATGGTCTCCATCGCGCGCCACGATCCCCAGATGAGCTTTCCGTGCCGCGACTGCGTTTGCGATCTCGCTGCCGTGGTGGTCCTCGAGAATGATCCGAACCCCGGGATGCACGCGAAGAAATGGCTGCAGGTCGTCGGCCAGGAATGACATCGCCGAAGTGCAGGCAAAGATGCGGAGCTGAATCTTCTTGCCGTTGGCATGGTCGGCGAGGTCGGCATGCATGCAATCCAGCACTTCGAGGCATTCACGCGCGTACTCGGCGGCCACCAATCCGGCAGTCGTGCCCTTGACGCCGCGTGCATGGCGCTCGAACAACCGGGTGCCCATGACTTCTTCCAGGTTGCGCAAGCGCAGGCTCGCGGATGAAGGGGAAAGATGGCACATGGCCGCACCCGCCGAGACATTCTGTATGTCGGAGATCGCAACCAGGAGCTTCAGATCGACGAGGTCGTACTTCATGCGCATTCCTTTTCCGCTCAGCCGGACATGAGGGGTACTCCCTGCGCGCCTGGCCGCCGGCACGCTGCGCGTCGCATCGTCGTGGGTCTCATGCCCTGCGTCGAGTGAGTTTGTCCGAACGCCGGTCTCGGAATGCACGAACACTCCGGGTGAAGGACGGCGACGTACCGCCTGCGACAACAGCGGCGCTCAACCCGTGTTCATGCTGTCGCTGCAGCCCACGACTCGGCAGTTGTCGGAGGCGAGCAACAACCCATGTGTCGGCGGTTGAGATCCGTAACGAAGTGTCCAAGCGAGCCGTTGCAGAGCGCGTGGCTGCAGCGGGTCACGCTGCAAGCTCATCGGCAACGCGTGCGCGCTCACACCCTGCCAGACAGCAGCCCGCTGTGGCGGGCAGCGCTCCAACGGGCACAGGCAGCCCTCTCCCGCCACGTGGCGAGAGCGAAGAAACAGCACGCTGCATTCGCCAATTCTCGCTGGGCCCGGGCAGCACGCGTCCGCATGATTTGCCACGACGAAGGAGCGGCGGGCATGCACATCGCACCTTCTGCGCGCCCTCGGCCGCCCTGTTGCGATGTCGTCAACAAGGCGTTGGCCGCCTGGCTTCGTGACGAGAGTGCAAATTGAGATGGAGGCTTCGATGATGAAGATCGTGCAATTGAGACGGCGACTGAGTCGCTGGTGGTTGGTGGCAGCAATGAGCGTTGGCTCGTGCGTGCTGCCGGCCTGTGGCGGCGACCGCGACGACGACTCCCAAGAGGATTCCGTGCAGGCCCAGGTACCGGGGCAGGGGCAGCCACCCGCGCAGGAGCAAAGCCCCGCATGCAAGGCATCCCGGGAGGACTTCGCGAAATCGATATGGCCGACCTTGAGCAGGAACTGCGTTGACTGCCACAGGCCGGGTGGCGCAGCCTCGAGCACAGGCCTCGTCTTTGCGGCGTCGGGAACGCAGGCGCAGGGCTTCGAGACCTTGCGAAGCTTTGCGAGCAATCGCCGGGCGACTCTGCTGGCGAAGTCGATCGGACTGTCCCAGCACGGTGGAGGCGCTCCCTTGCAGAGCGCGAGTTCCGACGAGTACAAGGCGCTTGCCGCCTGGAGCGCCAGCGTCACCCAGGCCGGGTGCTCCACCGTGGCGGGCGGCGCTCCACCCGCGACGGCTGCGAGCGGCTACTGGTCCGCAGTGCGGCGCGAGGCTCCGAGCGCAACGCTGGCACGCGCAGCGGTGCTGCTCGCGGCCCGCAATCCGAGCGCGGAGGAACTGCAAAAGGTTCGTGGCGGCGATCCCGCGGCACTGAAGCGCGCGATACGCGGGTACATGGAAGGCGGGCCCTTCATGGGCTTGATGCACGACGTCGGTTCCACGCAGTTTCTCAGCCCGGGTGTCGTCGTGATCGACCCTGAGGAGGGCCTGCACGCGGGCGACTGGCCAATGGCTGCCTCGCTGTTGGGTGCAGCAGGTGCGCAGGTCGACAACGAGGAGAAGTCGAAGTTCGAGGCCGCCATCCGCCAGGAGCCCGTGGAGTTGCTCAAGTTCATTGTCAGGAATGACCGGCCTTACACGGACATGGTGCGGGGCAACTACACCGTGGCCAATCCTGTCATGGTGAAGTACCTGGGCGCGACCACCAAAGGCAGTGCCCAGCCCGGCGATGACGGGTGGCTCGAAGCCACGCTGCCCAACAAGCGCACGGGTGGCTTGCGCGAACACGCAGGTGTCCTGTCCACGCACGCGTGGCTGCAACGCTTCCCGACCACGGACACCAACCGAAACCGCCACCGTGTCCACACCGCCTTCAGGCAGTTCCTCGCCACCGACATCGAGCAATCGGCCAAGCGCCCGCTGGATGACACCGTCACGTTCAAGGTGCCGACCGTCGAGAACCCGGCATGCTCGGTCTGCCACAGCGTGATGGATCCCATTGCGGCCGGCTTCCAGAACTGGAATGAGGCCAACCGCTATCGCCCGAACACCGCCGGCGACAGCTACCACGCACTCCCGGGCGAGTATCTCAACGGCAGCTACCCGAAGGACGCCAACAGCAAGCGCTACTACCAGGTTGGCGACAACTGGTTCCGGGACCAGGCCGCACCCGGCTATGGCGCCACGCCCATGCCGGGCGGTTTCGGCGGGAGCGACACGGCGCTGCAGTGGGTGGGCCGGCAGATCGCCGAGGACTCCCGCTTTCCGCTCGGTGCGGTGCACTTCTTCTACAAAGGCATCTTTGGCCAGGCCCCCCTGAGCGAGCCGCAGCCCGATCCGTCGAACCCGCAGTACGCAAGTCAGGCGGCGGACTATCGCGCCCAGTCCGAGGAATTCCTGGCCATCGCGTCCGCGTTCGCCACCAACCGGGGCCGCGGAGCCTACAACGTCAAGGATCTGCTCGTCGACCTCCTCACGAGCAATACCGTCACCGCGGAGCGCACGACCAGCGCCAGGTCGGAAGCCACTGCCACGCTGCTGCACCAGGTCGGCGCCGTCGGCCTGCTCTCGCCGAGCCGGCTGAATCGCAAGCTGGGCGGATTGGTGGGCGTCGGGTTCAAGGAGTTCGACACGCCCTACACGGGGTTGGGCCTGCGGTATGGCGAGTTCGACGGCGTGACGAGCCTGACACCCGCGCAGGAGTTCACCTTGATGCAGTGGATCGTCGTGGAGCGCATGAGCCTGTCGATTGCCTGCGCTGCAACGTCGAAGGATTTCGCCATGCCCGCCAACAGGCGCCTGCTGTTCCCGCACGTTGCACTGTCGGATGTCGGCGCCGCTGCAGCGAGCAAGGACGCCATTGCCTTGAACGTGGCGCACCTGCACAAGCAGCTGTGGCAGCGCGATGTGACAGCCGCCGACCCGGAAGTGCAGCGCACGGCCGGCCTGTTCATGGCCGTGATGGCAGACAAGGCCAAGCCGGCCCAGCGCGCAACGCAGTGCCAGCTCACGGACAAGGAGGATCCCACCTACGCCGGGCGTGCATGGTCTGCCGTGCTGGCGTACATGATCGCCGACCCCGACTTCCTGTTCCGCTAGCCGCGGCCCGCTGGCCGCATGAGCACGTGTGCGAGTTCTTCGAAACCAATGGAGCTTCAATCTATGCAGCGACGTAACCTGCTACAACTGCTGGCCCTTCCGTCGGCAGGGGCCATGGGCCTGGCCGCCATCGGCAACGCCTGGGGTCAGACCGGAACCTATGGAGGGCGCATCCTGGTCAGCATCCTGGCCAATCGCGCGCTCGATCAGAGTTCATGGGTCGATCCACGCGAGACCGACGGAAAGATGAACGTCTACGCGGCGGAGAAGAGGCCCGCGGGTGTGGCCGGCCGGATTCGGTATGCACCGATGGGCGACAACAAGTTCTTCTTCGACAAGTACCACCGGCAGATGCTGGTCATCAACGGCGTGCACAGCGAGACCAACTCGCATCCGCTGGGTGTCCAGGTCAATG
Organism: Rhizobacter sp. P2_D12; assembly: GCF_056404395.1. NCBI lineage: Bacteria > Pseudomonadati > Pseudomonadota > Betaproteobacteria > Burkholderiales > Sphaerotilaceae > Rhizobacter > Rhizobacter sp. P2_D12. Next base: position 80,235 of record NZ_JBFUEB010000002.1, read on the forward strand.
CAACCGGCTCGTTTGCCGGTGGCTTTCCGCAACTGGCCGAACTGTTTGCAAAGGCAAACGGTCCTTTGTTGCCGTTTTCACGGCTGCAAAGCCCGGATTTCGTGTTCAAGGGCGGAGGAGGATTGGTGCCTGCAACGGCGATGCCGAGCCTGGACACCTGGCGCTTGATGGGCAATCCCAACGCGGTGTCGTCGAGCATGGACCTGATGAATGCCGGGGACGTCAATCACATTCAGGCGGCCCGGCTGGCGCGGCTGAAGACCTTGCAGGAGCAGGCCGACGCATTGCCCCGGATGAACGATTCCCTGAGGCAGTACACGGAAGCACTGAAGTCAAAAGGCTTGCTGCAGCGAACCGGGGCGTTGACGTCGCTGGACAGCTTTCAGGAGGCTCACATCAGCCTGTTGGCCGCGCAAGCCGGCCTGACGACCAGCATCCAGCTTTCCATCGGCAACTTCGACATGCACCGCGACCTGCATCGGCGATACAACGCCGGCCGCCTGCGGGAGCTGGTCCGCGTCATTGACTACATCTGGGAAAAATCCAAGGCATTGGGCATGGCGGATCGCATCTTCATGCGCATCTACAGCGACTTCGGGCGAACGCCCTACATCAATTCCGGCAATGGCAAGGACCATTGGGCCATCGGAAGCCAGATCCTGATGGAAGCCAATCCGACCTGGGGCAACCGTGTCTTCGGCGCCAGCGGCCCTCAGCATCAGCCGGTGCGGATCAAGCCGCAAAGCGGCCAGGTCGACGAACAGGGGGGCAAGTTGATCCGAGCTCGGCATGTCCATACCGCCATTCGCAGCTACCTGGGATTGAACCCGATCTCGACGAAATACGATCTCCGAATCCCGGCGGATGAAAACTTCGCGTTCTTCGACGCGTCTGCAAGCACGGGCTACCCCCATCTCTAGAGGATCGCGTCGATTGCCGCGTTCGCAATAATCCAGAGGGGTTGCCCAGCCGGGTGCCGCTCGGCACCATGAGGGAAGCACCTGGTCACGCCTGGGCAACGAAACTTCACACGGCGCGGGGTCAACGCCGGCACCGGGGGGCCGTTGTCGTCACAGGGTCGCGCCACCTGTGAACGACAGATCAACCCGAACCGGAGCCCACACCATGAAACTGAACGTCCTGATCACCTCGATCCTGCTGGCCACGAGCGCCGGCGCCTTTGCCCAGACCAACACCGCCGGCAGCGTCCAGCGCGACGTGAACCAGCAGGAACGCATCGAGCAAGGCCTGAAGAGCGGCCAGCTGACCACGAAGGAAGCGGGCAAGCTCGAACGCGAGGAAAGCCATGTCGACAAGCTGCAGGCGCAGGCCCTGAAGGACGGCAAGCTGACGCCGGCCGAGAAGGCCCGCCTCGAAGCCGCCCAGAACAAGACCAGCCGCGACATCGCCGCCGCCAAGAACAACGGCGTCACCGGCAACCCGAATTCCGCGTCGTCGCAGCGCATGCAGGCCGACGTGCAGCGCAACGTCAACCAGGAAAAACGCGTCGAGGCCGGCGTGCAGAACGGCTCGCTGACCAACCACGAGGTCTCGAAGCTGGAACGCGGCCAGGCGCACGTCGACCGCAAGGAAGCGGCAGCGGCGCGCGACGGCCACGTCGGCAAGGCCGAGGAGCGCGGCATCCAGCGTGCCGAGAACCGCCAGAGCCGCAAGATCCACCGCCAGAAGACCGACGCCCAGACCCGGGGCTGACCGTAGCCCGGATGCCAATCCGGGATCGCAAGGGCACGGCGACCCTCAGGGCTCGCCGTCCCAATACTCCAGGTCATCTTTCTCGCGGTGCATCCGCGCAAAACCGTAGGCCTCGCCCTCCCGCGTCGCCGACGCGAGGTATTTGCCGGAATCCGGGTACTCCACCACCTCCGGGCTGTCCCTGGTGCTGATGGAGATGTACTTCATCGGCGCGTCCGAGGTGTTGATGAACTGGTGCGGGTACTCCGGCCCCGGCGGGATGAAGACCACGTCGCCGGCCTTCACCGCCAGCTGCTCGCCGGCCACCCGCAAGGTGCCCTCGCCTTCGAGCACGATGAACATCTCCTCCTGCGCGTAGTGAAAGTGGTACGGGCAGCCGCGCTTGCCCGGCGCCAGCACGTCGATGCTCGCGCCCAGCTTGCGCGCCGCCGTGCCCTTGGCCAGGCGCGCGCCGGTGGTGTCGTACAGCGGCTCGCGCAGTTCGCGCTCGCGCGGCTGCGTCTCGAAGTTGCGGATCAGCAGTTGCCGCAGCTGCTCGGCCCGCGGCGTGTGGATGTCGGTCATCGTCAAGCCTCCTGGTGAGGCCGCAAGGGTGCCAGAAACCGGCGCCGAGTAACATCGCGACCTCGCTCCGCCCTGCCCGCCCCCTCCCTGCCCGTGCCCGTGCTTCCCGACACCTCTACCGCACCCCTGCAGATCCTGCAGCAGGTGTTCGGGTACTCCGCATTCCGCGGCGCCCAGCAAGCCATCGTCGACCACGTCACCGCCGACGGCGATGCGCTGGTGCTGATGCCCACCGGCGGCGGCAAGAGCCTGTGCTACCAGGTGCCGGCCATCGCCCGCCACCGCGCCGGCCGCGGCGTCGCGCTGGTCGTCAGCCCGTTGATCGCGCTGATGCACGACCAGGTCGGTGCACTCGAGGAGGCCGGCGTGCACGCGTCGTTCCTCAATTCGACGCTGACGCTCGACGAGACCCAGAAGATCGAGCGCGAGATGATGAGCGGCCGCCTGGTGATGCTGTATGCCGCGCCCGAGCGCATCACGACACCGCGCTTCCTGGCCCAGCTCGATTCGCTGCACGAGCGCGGCCTGCTGAGCCTGTTCGCGATCGACGAGGCGCACTGCGTGAGCCAGTGGGGCCACGACTTCCGCGAGGACTACCTGTCGCTGAACGTGCTGCACGAGCGCTACCCCGGCGTGCCGCGCATCGCGCTCACCGCGACCGCCGACGACCTGACGCGCGCCGACATCATCGAGCGCCTGCAGCTGCAGGACGCGCGCGTCTTCATCAGCAGCTTCGACCGGCCGAACATCCGCTACAGCATCGTCGAGAAGGACAACGCGCGCGCCCAGCTGCTGCGCTTCATCAACGACGAGCACGAGGGCGACGCCGGCGTCGTCTACTGCCAGTCGCGCAAGAAGGTCGACGAGACCGCCGACTGGCTGAAGACCGAGGGCATCCACGCGCTGCCCTACCACGCCGGCATGGAGGCCGACGTGCGCAAGCGCCACCAGGACCGCTTCCTGCGCGAGGACGGCGTCGTGATGGTGGCCACCGTCGCGTTCGGCATGGGCATCGACAAGCCCGACGTGCGCTTCGTCGCCCACCTCGACCTGCCCAAGAACATCGAGGGCTACTACCAGGAGACCGGCCGCGCCGGCCGCGACGGGCTGCCGGCCGATGCGTGGATGGCCTACGGCCTGGCCGACGTGGTGAACCAGCGCCGCATGATCGACGAGAGCCCGGCCGGCGAGGAATTCAAGCGCGGCCAGCGCGCCAAGCTGGATGCGCTGCTGGCGCTGGCCGAGGCGCACGACTGCCGGCGCGTGCGGCTGCTCGCCTACTTCGGCGAGGCGAGCGAGCCCTGCGGCAACTGCGACAACTGCCTGCAGCCGCCCGCCACCTGGGACGCCACCGAGCCGGCGCGCAAGGCGCTCAGCTGCATCTACCGCTTCCACCAGAACAACGGCCAGCGCTTCGGTGCCGGCCACCTGATCGACGTGCTGCGCGGCAAGGCGACCGACAAGGTGACGCAGTACCGCCACCAGTCGCTGTCGACCTTCGGCATCGGATCGGACCTGAGCGAGGTGCAGTGGCGAGCCGTGCTGCGCCAGCTGATCGCGCTGGGCCACCTGCGCACCGAGGGCGAATACAACACGCTGGAGCTGGCGCCGAGCGCGCGCGAGGTGCTGCGCGGCGAGGTGCAGCTGCTGCTGCGCGAGGCCCACGAGGCGCCGAAGGGCCGCCGCGGCAAGGGCGGCACGGGCGGCAAGGCGGCACGCGGCCGCGACAAGCCGCCGCCGGTGCCGCTGGACGACGGCGGCCTTGCGCGCTTCGCGGCGCTGAAATCGTGGCGCGGCGAGGTCGCGCGCGAGCACGGGCTGCCGGCCTACGTGATCTTCCACGACGCGACGCTGGCCGAGATGGCGCGCGCCCAGCCGTCGTCGCTGGACGCGCTGGGGCAGATCAGCGGCGTCGGCGCGAAGAAGCTGGAGGCCTACGGCAGCGAGATCCTGCGGGTGCTGTCCGAATGAGCGGGCGCGACCCGCAGACCCTGGCCAACGGGCTGGGCGCGGCCCTCGTGACCGTGCTCGCCTACGTGCTGGTCGAGATCCTGCTCAGCGCGCTGTTCCTCGACCTGCAAGGGCCGCTCGGCCTGGACGAGATCGAGGCCGGCGAGCTGGCGCGCGTGCTGGCCACCGGCCTCGTGGTGTCGACGCTGCTGCACTGGCGCGGCCTGGGCCACGGCCGGYTGCTGCACGATTCGCCGATGCCGGTGTTGCTGACGCTGCTGGCCACCGCCGCCCCGCTGCTCGCGCTGCTGCCGCTGCTGTGGGCGGTGAACGGCTGGGTCGACACGCTGCTGCAGATGGTGTTCCCGCTGTCGGCCTGGGAGGCGGCCTGGTTCGAGCGCGCGGCGGACGGCTCGCCGGTGTCGCTGCTGTCGGCCTGCCTGCTGGCCCCGGTGCTCGAGGAGATGCTGTTCCGCGGGCTGATCCTGCGCGGCCTGCTGACGCGCTACCCGCCGTCGACCGCGATCGTCCATTCGGCGGCGCTGTTCGGGCTGGCGCACTTCAACATCTACCAGTTCTTCGTCGCGTTCAGCACCGGCATCGTGCTCGGGCTCGCCTGGCAGCGCACCCGCTCGCTGTGGCCCTGCGTGCTGCTGCATGCCGGCTTCAATGCCGGCGTGATGTGGATGTCCAGCCCCGACGGCAAGGCGTTCGGCGATGCGCTCGCGCAGCCGCTGTGGCTGCCGGTGGGGCTGGCGCTGTTCGCGTGGGGCGCGCGGCTGCTGCTGAAGCTGCCGGTGATCCCGGCTCAGGGCTCCAGCGACTGACCGGCCACCAGCACCGGCGGCAGCCACAGCTCGATGACGCCGGGTCGCATCACCAGTGAACGGCGGCGCTCGCGGATCCAGACGCCATCGATGCGCTCCGGCGTGACCCACGGCTCGCCGATGAAGCGCGACAGCGCCAGCGCGCATTCGCGGCTGGCCGGATCGTGCAGCACGAAGGTCGGCACCGGCCACGGCACCGGGCGGCGCTGCTGGCGCAGCTGCGCGTTGCGCGCCGCGTTGTCGATCGGCGCCACCTGCACCAGCGTGTCGATCTTCTCCTGCATGGCCTGGCGCAGCGCGCTGGCGGCCTCGCGCGAGGCCTCGTCGTAGATCTCGATGTAGAGCGTGCTGCGCTCCTCGCCCGGCTTGCAGGCGGCCAGGTTGGCCCGTTGCGGGTTGTCGGCCGGCRCCACCGGCGCGGGTGGCGGCGGGGCCGGCAGCTCGACGTGCGCAGCGCTCGCGAGCTGCGTCGCGCGGCCGGTCAGCGCGAGCCAGACGCGGCGCGCCGCGACCGCCTGCTCTGCCGGCGAGGTGCCCGGGTGCCAGTAGCTGAACGCGCTGTTCTCGGTCGGCGGCTTCTGCACCACCGCGCACAGGTCGTTGCGCAGGCGCTGGCTCGCCGCCACGCAGTCGGCGGTCGGGTCGGCGTCCTTGCGGCATTCGTCGGCGATGCGGCCGGCCAGGCGCTCGACGCCGGCGCGTTCCAGCGGCCGCAGCGCCGGGCTGCCGCGCAGGTCGAACAGCAGCGAGGCCTGCGTCACCACATGCTCGGCCACCGACGGGCAGGCGCCGTTGAAGCCCTGCAGCGCCTTCGACACCTCGGTGAACAGCTGGCGCGCCTCGGTCTGCTGGTCGGTCTGGTTGCGCTGCAGCTGCTCCTGCACCTGCCACATCGACAGCAGCAGCGTGCCCGACGCACTGACGCCGATCGTCGTGGTGATCGCGGTCGCCTTGGCGGTGCGGCGCCACAGCGGCGCGGCCTTGGCATCGTCGTCGGCGTCGTCGCGCGCGCTGCGCAGCCGTGCCGCGACGCGCAGGCCGTGCCGCGCCGGGCTGCGCCAGCCGGGCAGCTGCGCGAGCCAGGTGTCGTGCATCACGCGGCCGAAGTCCTCGCCGAGGCGGTGGTAGCTCTCCCACTGCGCCTCGTCGAACGACTGGTCGCCGGTCGATTCGTGCGGGAAGCGCTCGTGCTGGCGCGCATAGGCCAGCAGGTCGACGTCGAGCGCGTCGTGCAGGTTGGGCTTGACGACCAGCAGCGTGGCCTCGGGCCGCCACGGCCCGCGCGGCCCGGGGCGTTCGCGGTAGCGCACGCGGGCCAGCAGCACGCCGCGGCGCGAATGGTTGTCGGCCATGTGCTCGGGCGACAGCACGGTGAGGTCGGCACCGGCCAGGCTGAACAGGTGCTGCGCCTCTTCGCGGGTGTAGAAGTCGATCTCGGCGCCGAAGTCGATGCGCGCCTTGCGCACCAGGTTCTCGATGTCGCCGAAGGTGTAGTCGGCGTCGCAGCTGCCGTCGGCCAGGATCATGAAGTCGGTCTCGCGCTTGAGCAGCGGGTAGATGCCGCTGTTCTCGAAGTGGCCGCCGTCCGACAGGTACCACCACGGCCGCTCGACGCCGAAGAAGGTGGCCGAGGCTTCGCTCGCCAGCATCAGCGGCTTGGGCCAGGCGCGCCATGCGAGGCGGCTGAGCCAGCGCAGCTGCGCCGCCTGGCGCGGCGCGCGCACCCAGTGGCCGAGCCGCACGCCGAGAAAGTAGACCAGCAGCGCAAGGCCGCGCGAGGTGTACGAGCCGGCGCCGGGCGAGGCCGCCGCGCCCGACACCGCGACCCAGCGGCCCAGCGTGCCGGTGTCCTGCCCGGGCTTCAGCGCGATGAACTCGCGCGGGCCGATCTCCAGGCCGCGCCAAGTGGCCGTCACCGCGGTGCCCTTGCGGTCGGCGTTGTACAGCCCGCTCTGGTCGTCGCGCGTCTGGTTCAGGCAGGTGTTGACGAGGTGGATCGGGCCGCCGCCTTCTTCGGGGCGGTAGCTCGCGAGCGCGGTGTCGTCGCCGTCGACGACGCTGGTGACGTCCGCCTGGGCGTGGCCGGGCGCGGCCGGGCCGCCGGCCAGGCCGCGCCGCGGGTTGCCGACCGCCAGGTAGGCGCGCGTCAGGCGCGCCCGGTAGAAGCTGTGCAGCGACGAGGTGTTGGCCATCTGCGCATTGCCGGCGGTCAGGATGATCCAGGCCGCCCAGGACAGCGCGACCAGCGACGCGCGCATCCACGCCGGCACGTCGCGCAGCGCGTCGAAGGTGTCGGGCGCGAAGACGAACCACTGCAGCAGCACCAGCCAGGCCGTCACGAGGGCCAGCAGGCCGACCAGCGAGGCCAGGTCGACCAGCCGCGGCAGCCAGCCGCGCGCATGCGCACCGGCTTCGGCCGCCATCTGCTGCAGCGGCTGGGCCAGCCGGCGCAGCACCAGCACCATCAACCCGCCGAAGCCGACGCCGCCCCACAGCCACTGGTTGCCCGATTGCAGTTCTTCGAGCACCCACCAGCTGAGGCGGTCGAGCGCGCCCATGCCGCCGATCGCGAGCACGACGAAGGTGGCGGCCTTCAGCCAGCGCGTCAGCTGGTTGCGCAGCCGCGCGACGGCCAGCGCATGCGGCTCGCGGCTGAGGGCCAGGCGCGCCTGCACCACCATCTGCCCGACCACGATGGCCAACAGCGCGAGCACCGCGGCGGTCGGCCAGTTGAGCGCGTCGTGCAGCGGATCGACCGCGCTGCCGGAGCGCAGCTCGCGCAGCAGCAGCCAGGCCGCGCCGACCATCACCGCGAGGAAGCCGACGTCGCGCCAGCCGGGACCCACCGCGCGCGCATCGGGGTCGGGCGTGTCGCGTGCGGCCCAGTAGCCGGCGATCAGGCCCGGCGCGGTGGCCGCCCACAGCGCGAGCGCGACGGCCCACCACGGCGTGAACCAGCGTTCCCAGCCCTGCGGGTCGAGCACCTGGGTGCTGTGCTGCCACAGGTGCGGGGCGATCACCAGCAGGCCCAGCAGCATGCTGGCGAACATGAATTCGGTGTGGATCGCGAGCCAGGCGCGCAGGTAGGTGACGACGGCGATGCCGATGTCGCGCGAGCCGGCCGGCGACAGGTAGCGGCCGTTGCGGCGCAGCCATTGCAGCACCGGCGAATCGCTGTGCGCGAGCAAGGCCTGGGTGCGCTGCAGCCCGAAGCTGCTGACGAGGCGCCCGAACATCGCGCCGGTGTAGCCGCCGCCGGAGACGGTGGACAGGTAGTCGACGCGGCCGAGCATGCCGTCGCCCGCGAGCGTGCGGTCGGCCGGGTCGGCGCGTTCACTGTTGGGTTGGCCGTGGTTCTGCGCCAGGCCGCGCAGCAGGCCGAGCGCGAAGGTGGCGCTGCGCACACCGCCGCCGGACAGCGCGAGGCCGACGCTGGGCAGGTGCAGCGCCGGGTGGTCGGCATCGTCGGCCAGGCCGAGCACGTGGCGGCGGCGGGCCTGCAGCGCGTCGCGCTCGGCCTGCAGCAGGGCCTGCCAGTCGTCGGGCAGCGGGGGGTCTTCGGGCTTCATCGGCACCGACTGTAGGACCGGCACGCCGGCTTGTCAGCGGCAGGACGACTGCGTCCTAGGGGGACGCCTGACAGCCCGTGTCAGACGTGTGAAACCCGCCTGTAACCAGCTGCACCGCTGCCAATTCGTACCGTGTGCTTGTGCGCGGTGGAACGGCCCGGTCCCGAGCAAGCGCTTGGGGTGGCCGGTGGCGGGTCGAAAAGAAAGGGGCACAGCCAGATTTGCCCGAAAGCCCGCCCATGCCGCTCCAACCCCGCCTTCTCATTGCCGCCTGCCTCGCCGGCCTGGGGCTGGCCTCGTTCGCGCCGGCCGCGTGCGCCGACACCATCGGCTTCCACCTCGCGAGCAAGCACATCCCGGCCAAACGCTACAACAACACCAACCCGGGCATCTACTACCGCACCGACGACGACTGGACGGCCGGCATCTACCGCAACTCGCTGCGCCGCACCAGCGCCTACGCCGGCTACACCTTCGAGTACGGCCGCTTCGGCGTGACCGCCGGCGGCGTGACCGGCTACGACCACGCGGTGCAGCCGCTGTTCGTGCCAACGGTGTCGCTGTTCACCGTGCAGGGCGTGACGGCGCGCGTCGCCTTCATCCCGCGCGTCGAGAAGCGCATCGGCTCGCACGTGCTGCACCTGATGGTGGAGTTCTGATCCGCCTCTTCCTGCTCAGGGCACGCGCTGCCCGCTGTGCCATGGGGTCCAGATCAGCGCCGCGGTGAGGCCGGCGGTGCTGCTGCGTTCGAACAGCGGGCTGGCGCGGTTGGCCGCGCCGGCGTGGCTGTTCAATGAAGCGCCGAGGCTGAGCACCGTGTCGGTGGCGATGCGGCGCGACCACCACGCGCGCACGCCGCTGCCGAAGTAGCCGGCGCCCGCGTCGTAGGCCGGGCGCTGCGCGGTCGCGTAGCGCGGATCCACCTGGTAGAAGTAGTCGTGCAGCGATTCGCTGGCCCAGGTGGTGAGCACGCTCAACTGCACCTGGCTTTCGCTGTCGGGCCAGCCGCGGCGCTGCCAGCGCAGCTCGGGCTCGACCACCGAGCCGTGGCGGTCGATGCGGTGGCCATCGGTCGAGAACACCGCGCGCGCCTTCAGGTGGGCGCTGATCTGCTGGCCGTCCTGCAGCGGCAGGCGCCAGCGCAGCTGCGGGCCGAGTTCGAACAGGTAGTCGAGGCCGGGCATGCCCTGGCGCGCGTCGTTGTCGCGGGCGTTGAAGGCGACGGCACCGGAGAGGTCGAGTTCGAGGCGGCCGCCGGCGAACAGGCGGCTGCGCACGCCGTCTTCGTCGATGCGCAGGCGCTCGCCGCGGTAGACGACGATGGGCACCGGCGCGATGCGCGAATGGCGCGTGCCGGCGGCCGGGTAGTCGGGGCCGTTGACGGCGACGAGACCCATGCCGACGTCCCACAGCGGCTTGCCGGTGGGCTTGGCTTCGATGTCGACGGGGGGCGGGTCGGCTTGTTGCGCCTGCGCGAACGGCGCGGACGACAGGGTCAGGGCGAGCAGGAACAGCAGGGGCAGCGGGCGCATCGGGCTCTCTGGGGTCGCACGGATCGGCGCGACACCATACCCGAAGCCGGCGGCATCACCTCAGGGCGTGATGGCGATCGACAGCGTGTCGCTGTCGGACCAGTTGCCGTTGCCGTCGGTGGCGCGCGCGAAGACGCGCAGCGTGCTGCGGCCGTCGACCGGGGCGACCACGGCCCATTCGTAGGGCGAGAAGCTGTCGCCGCCCAGCAGCACGGCGCTGCCGCCGTCGAGGCGGTAGAAGCGCACGTCGTCGATGCCGTTCTCGTCGGAGGCCGCCGCGGCCAGGCGCACCGTCTGGCCGGCCTGCACCGAGGAAGCCGAAGCCACCAGCTCGACGCTGGGCGGGCCGAAGTCGCCGAAGCCGTTGTCCCATTGGACGTAGAAGCCGCCGCCGCACCCCGTCAGGATGGCGGCGGCGAGTGCGGCACTGGACAGCGCGAGGCGGTTCATGCGTGCATGCTACTGCGTCAGCCGCGCTTCAGCTTCGCCAGCTCATCCCCCACCAGCTTCACGACCAGCCGGTCCAGCGTCTGCACCGAGTACTGCTTCACGTCATGCGTCGTCTGCGTCCCCGGCCCGCTGGACGGATCGCTCGCATCGCGGTACGTCAGGAACACGAAGCGCCCCGCGGTGTACTGCGCCATCTGCCGGTAGATGTATTCGCCGACCGGATCGAGCCCGCTCGCGCCGACCGCGAACAGCTTGATGCCCTTGGCCAGCGCGGCCTGCATGTCGACGTCGTACTGCGGGCCGCCGTAGTCCAGGTGCGGTGGCGCATCGGCCACCAGCACCACCATGCGGGCCGCGTCGCGGCGCCAGCTCATGCCGTGCACGACCTCGTGCAAGGCCTCGTTCAGCGCCTCGGGCGTGTCGCCGCCGCCGTTCGCCTGCACCTGGCCCAGCACCTGCTGGAACGCGCCCAGGTCGTCGGTGAAATCCTGCGTGCGCGTCAGGAAGGCATCGCCGCGGTCGCGGTAGGCCACCAGGCCGTAGCAGACGTCCGGCTGCGCCGGCAGGCGCGCGATCTGCTGCGCCATCGCATGCATCGACGTCTTCAGCTTCGCGATCTCGTCGCCCATCGAGCCGGTCGCGTCGACCAGGAACACCAGGTCCAGCCGCGGCCGCTGCACTGCGTCGAACTGGCCCAGCCGCACCTGCACCGCCTGCGCCTGCCCACGCTGCAGCAGCGCGCGGCCCTGCACGCCGTTCTTGCGCACCGCGACGCCCAGCGTCCGCTCGGCCTGCATCCCCTGCGAGAGGAAGGCGCGCGGATGCAGCCACACCCGCCCACCGGTGTCGGTGCGGGCCCACATCAGCGGCTGCGCGACACCGGCGCGCTGGACCGCGACCTCGGCGTCATGCACCGGGAAACCCTGTGCATCGATCACTTCCAGCAGGTAGCGCTCGCTGATGTCGCGATCGCGCACCGGCAGGCCGCCGTTGCGCTGGCGGTAGGCCAGGTACTCGCCGAAATCGGCGTTGTCGTCGACCATGCCGGCGGTCACCGTCTCGCGTGCCGGGCGCGGCGCGACGGCCTGCGGCGCCGGTTGCGGCGCCGAGGGCCACGGCGGTGCCGGGGCGAACGCGGCACCCGTCTCCGCCGCCGGCTTGTCCGCCGGTGCCGCCGGTGTTGCCCGTTCGCGCGCCGAATCGGCCAGCGCACCGGTGGCCGACTTCGCTTCGCGCCGGACGTCATCGCGCTCGAACCGGTCGCTGCGGCGCAGCACCCGCGGGTTCTGCCCGCCCGGCACCTCGCGCAGCGCCGGCAGCCGATGGCAGCTGGTGGCCGACGGCGCGACGAAGCTCGGCGGCGCATCGTCCGGCTGCGCCGGAGCGTCCTGCCAGACCGGCGGCCACGGCTCGGCCGCCTGGGCGAGGTTGTTGTCGATGCTGCCGGCGCACGCGGCCAGCAGCAGGCTGCTCGCGACGACGGACGTCAGTGCGCGCCGCGGTTTCATCATCAGCGTGTTCATGCGGGTCTCCAGGTTGTCGAAATGAGGACCCTGGCTGACACGTGCCACGCGGCGCCGTGGGGTGAAACCGGCGCCAAGTTTTTTCGCGGCGCCGGATTCACCCCATCGCGCCCGCTGCGCCGTACCACCCGCTGCATGAGGCAGACTGCGATGCCATGCACCCCGGCCCCGACACCCCCGACGACACCCTGATGAACGCCTATGCGGGCGGCGATGCCGCCGCCTTCGAAGCCCTGTACAGCCGCCACCAGGCCGGGCTGTACCGCTTCGTGCGCCGGCTGCTGGGCCCCTCGCTCGCGTCGCAGGCCGACGAGGTGTTCCAGGACACCTGGCTGCGCGTCGTCAACGCGCGCGCCAGCTGGCAACCGCAGGGCGCGAGCTTTCGCACCTGGCTGTTCACGCTGGCCCACCACCGCGTGATCGACGTGTGGCGGCGCAGCGGCCGCGAGGTCTCATTGACCACCGGGGACGACGACACGCCGTGGGAACCCGAGGCCGCGGCCGGCGTGCCGTGGCAGCAATGGCCGGCTGCCGCGCAGCAAAGCGACGACATCGCGTTCTGGCGCCGTGCCGGCGAACGGCTGCTGGCCTGCCTGGAAGAGCTGCCGCTGCCGCAGCGCAGCGCCTTCCTGCTGCACCACGACGACGAGCTGCCGCTGGCCGAGGTGGCGCGCACGCTCGAGGTCGGCTTCGAGACCGCGAAGACCCGCCTGCGCTATGCGATGAGCAAGCTGCGCGCGTGCATGGGCGCCTACCTCGCGCCGCTGCAGGGCCCGGAGGGATCGCGATGAGCGATGACCGCGACCTGGAGCGCGACGCCCACCTGCGCCAGGCGCTGCGCCATGCGCCCGACGCCGATGCGGCCCCGCCTGCGCAGCTGCGCGAGCTGATCCTGCGCGAGGCCCAGGCCAAGGCGCGCGAAGGCCGGCCGGCGGCGCCTGCCGCGGCGCCCGGCCCGCTGCACCGGCTGTGGCAGTGGATCGGCAGCCCCCGCTTCGCCGCTGCGCTGGCCGGCGTGGCGGTGATCGGCTTCGCAGGCCTGCTGTGGCGCGAACGCCCGGCCGAAGAGGCCTTGCCGCCGCGCGTCGCGCAGCAGGCGCCGGCCGCACCGGCGGCCGTGCCAACTGCCGTGCCGGCGGCGCCGAAGGAGGAAGCCGTACCTGCTGCCGCCGCGCCTGCGCCTGCGCCTGTGGCTGCACCGGCACCCGTCACGCCGCTGCGCACCGAGAAGCCCAAGCTGGCGCCCCGCCCGCCGCGGCAGGACGTACCGGCCGCGGGCGTGCTCGCAGATGCCGCCCCGGCGCCCGCGGCGCCACCGCCCCCGCCACCGCTGCGGCGCCCGAAGCGAAGCGGGCCGAGGCCGCCGACGCGCTCGCCGAACGCAGCCGCGACAGCGCCCGCGAGCGCAGCAGCGAAGCCGTCGAATCGCGCCGCAGCCAGGCGGTCGCGAAGGCCGCGGCACCGGCGTTCTCCCCGGCACCGGCCGGCGCACTGCAGGCCGACGCGCCGGTCGCGGCGATCGCGCAGCTGCGCCTGGCCATCGGCGCCGAGCCGACCCTCTGGTACTGGCAGCGCCCGRCCGGCCCGTCGCGCCCGTTCGACAACGCGATCAGCCAGTGGCTGGGCCGCGCCGAAGCGGCCACGCGCGGCCGCTGGCAGGCGCGGCCGTCGCTGCCGGCCGAGGCCGCGCCAACCGAGCTGCTGCTGCTGCGCAACGGCGAGCTGTCGCAGCGCCTGCGCATCGCCGATGACGCGCTGCTGTGGCAGCGCCTGGACCGCGGCGACGTGCTGCGCGCCCCGCTCGATGCGGCCACGCTGGCCGCGCTGCGCCAGGCACTGGACGCCGCGACGCCCTGAATCAGCCCGCGGCCAGCCAGGCCGCGAGGCCCTCGGTGATGCCGCTCGCGAAGCGCTGGAACACCGGCTCGGCGACGAAGCCCAGGTGCGGCGTCAGCAGCAGGTTGGGCGCGCTGCGCAGCGGGTGGTCGGCGGCCAGCGGCTCGGCGTCGAACACGTCGAGTGCCGCGAACCCCGGCCGGCCCTGCTCCAGCGCCGCCACCAGCGCCGCGGTGTCGACCAGCGCCGCGCGCGAGGTGTTCACCAGCACGCTGTCGGCGCGCATCGTCGCCAGGCGAGCGGCATCGATCAGGTGCCGGGTCTCGGGCGTCGGCACCAGGTGCAGGCTGACCACCGCCGAGGTCGCCAGCAGCTCGTCCAGCGACACCGCGCTCGCGCCGTGCTGCAGCGCGCGCTGCTCGGTCAGGTGCGGGCTCCAGGCGGCGACCTCCATGCCGAAGGCGCGCCCGACGGCCGCGACGCGGCCGCCGATCTCGCCCAGGCCGATCAGGCCGAGCCGCTGCCCGTGCAGCACGCTCGCCAGCGGCTCGGCCGCATCGCTGCGCCAATGCCCGGCGCGCAGCCGCGCGCTCGCCGCCTCCAGCCGCTTCACCGCGCCGAGGATCAGCGCCCAGGTCAGCTCGCAGGTGGCGCTCTTCGACGGCCCCCATTCGGTGTGGTGCACCGGGATGCCGCGCGCCTGCAGCGCCTGCGGGTCGAGCGCGTTGTTGCGCGTGCCGGTGTAGGCCAGCCAGCGCAGCTTCGGCAGCTGCGCCAGCAGCTCGGCCCCGAACGGCGTGCGGTCGCGCATCAGCACGATCGCGTCGGCATCGCGCAAGGCCTGCAGCAGCGCCTCGCCGCGCAGCGGCGCATGGTGGATGGTGACGTCGGCGGCCGCGTCGATGGCGCGCCAGTCGGCCAGCCGGCGCAGGCTGCGCTCCCAGTCGTCCAGCACGACGATGCGCGGGCGCATCACGGACGCGCCAGCGCAGCCAGCGCCTTCAGGTCGGCCGCCGCCCCCAGGCCCCAGCAGGCCTCGATCAGGCCGCGCGCGCGCACTGCGCCGAGCACCGGGTCGGCCAGGCCGTGGAACTTGGCCTCCAGCGCCGCATCGCCCATCGGCCGCTGCAGCGAGCCGATCGCATGCTCGACGAACACGTGCACGCGGCGGCCGTCGCGCAGCACCGCGGTGACGTCGGCACTGGCCTCGCCGATGCCGTCGTCCACCGTGGCCACCACCTTGCGGCGCAGCGCCACCATGTCGGGCCGCGTGACCACCGCGTCGGAGAACTCCTCCTCGGCCGCGTGGCCGAACACCAGCCCGGCCGCGCAGCCGTGGTACACGCTGAACTTGCCCTGCAGCCCGTCGGCCGGCTCCTTCTTGCCGGTGAGTTCGAGCACCAGCGAGTGCACCTTCAGCTCGATGCGTTCGACGTCGTCGGCGCGCACGCCCTGCTCGCGCAACTGCACGCAGGCATCGATGCTCGGGTGGATCACGATGCCGCAGGCGAACGGCTTGTAGCTGTTGAACGAGATCTCGAAGCGCTCGCCCAGCTCGTCGGTGACCTCGTGCCACGCGCACTTGGTCGACACCACCTGCGCGAAGCCGCGCGGCGCCTCGATGGCCTTCGGGCTGGCCGTGAAGCCGTGGCGCGCCAGCAGCGCCGACATCAGCCCGGCGCGCGCCGCCGCCCCCGGGTGGAAGGGCTTGGTCATGGTGCCGAACTGCTCCCGCAAACCCACCGGCTGCGAGGCGGCGATGCCCAGCGCCATCGCGGTCTGCTGCACGTCCAGCCCCAGCAGGCGGGCGCAACCGGCGGCCGCGCCCAGCATGCCGGTGGTGCCGGTGATGTGCCAGCCGCGGTCGTAGTGCTCCGGGTAGACCATGTTGCCCAGCCGGCAGGCGACGTCGATGCCGATCACCAGCGCGTCGACCAGCTGGCGGCCGCTCGCGCCGTGGTGCTCGGCCAGCGCCAGCAGCGCCGAGGCCACCGGCCCGGCCGGGTGGATGATGGTCTTCAGGTGGGTGTCGTCGAAATCGAAGGTGTGCGAGGTGATGCCGTTCAGCAGCGCGGCGCTTGCCATGTCGACGCGCTCGCCGCGGCCCAGCACGCTGGCCTGCGGCGCGGGCTGCAGCATCTGCACGGCCGCCAGCGCCGCGTCGGCGGCCTCGTGGCGCGCGGCGCCGACGGCGCAGCCGAGCCAGTTCAGGAAGGTGCGGTGCGCCTCGTGGTCGACCGCGTCGCTCCAGCCGCGCGACGGGTGTTCGGCGACGAAGCGGGCCAGGATCTGCGTGATGGGCGGTGCGTTGTGGTCGGCGGCGACCTGGGTGTTGCGGGCCATGGGGTGTCTTCAGTTGTCGAGTTGAATGTTGCGTGCCTTGGCCAGCCTGGACCAGCGCGCGATGTCGTTGCGCATGTAGTCGCCGAACTGCGCCGGCGTCATCGCCATCGGCTCGACCGCCTCGACGGCCAGCTTGTCGCGCAGGTCGGGCGCCTTCAGCACGGTGGCGAGCGTCTCGTTGAGCTGGCGCACGATGGGCTCGGGGATGCCGGCCGGGCCGACCACGCCGTACCACTGCATCGCGTCGAAGCCCTTGAAGCCGGCTTCTTCCAGCGTCGGCACGTCCTTGGCCTGCGGATGGCGCTTGGTGCCGGTGACGGCCAGCGCGCGCACGCTGCCGGCGCGCAGGTGCGGCATGGCCGCGGCCAGGCCGGGGAACATGGCCTGCGTCTGCCCGCCGATCAGGTCGGTGAAGGCCGGCGCGATGCCGCGGTAGGGCACGTGCACCATGAACGAGTCGACCTGCTGCTTGAAGAGCTCCATCGTCAGGTGCGTCAGCGATCCCGGTCCGGCCGAGCCGTAGGCGACCTTGCCGGGGTTCTTGTGCAGGTAGTCCATGAACTCCTTCAGCGTCTTGACCGGCAGCTGCGCGTTGACGACCAGCACGTTCGGCGTCGCGCCGATCATGCCGATGGGCGTGAAGTCCTTCAGAGCGTCATAGGGCAGCTTGCGCGTGGCCGGGCTGGTGCCGTGCGTGCCGACATAACCCTGCATCAGCGTGTAGCCGTCCGGAGCCGCATGCGCCGCGGTCTGGCCCGCGATCACGCCACCGCCGCCGCCCTGGTTGTCGACCACGATGGTCTGGCCCAGCAGCACGCCCCAGCGTTCGGTGACGGTGCGGCCGATCATGTCGCTGCCGCCGCCGGCGGCCACCGGCACGATGTAGCGCAGCGGTTTGGTCGGGAACCTGGCCTGGGCGCGGGCCGGCGCGGAAAGGGCCGCGGGCAAGGCGCCGAACGCCGCGGCATGCAGCAGGGTGCGTCGTTTCATGGTTGTCTCCGGTGTTGTCGTGAACTGCTAAGGGGTCGCGCCCAATCTGGCGTGGGCGTCGGTGACATGGGTTCTGGCGAGCCGCTCGCTCGCCAGGGCATCGCCCTGGCGCAGCGCACGCGCGATCTGCACGTGCTCGGCGATCGAGATGCGCCGGCCGGCATCGCCCGACAGGTTGATCAGCCGGGCCACGTGCAGGCGCTGGATCACGCCGCGGTAGCTGGCCAGCAGCTGCTGGTTGCCCACCGCCTCGACGATGGCCCAGTGGAACTTCAGGTTCTCGGCGTAGTAGGCCTGCGCGTCGCCGCGGTCCACCGCCTGGTTCATCGTCGCGATGGCGGCCTCGAGCTGGCGCACGAACGGCAGCCGGCGCGTGCCCGGCAGCGCCGCGACGCGCGACGCGGCATAGCCGTCGAGCATCTCGCGCAGCTCGTACAGCTCGCGCACGTCGGCCGCTTCCAGCCGGCGCACGAACACGCCGGCGTTCTTGCGCGACACCACCAGGCCCGAGCTCTCCAGCTCGCGCAGCGCCTCGCGCACCGGCACCCGCGACACCTTCAGCCGGGCCGCGATGTCGGGCTCGTTGATGCGCTGGCCGGGCAGCAGCGCACCCTGCAGGATCAGCTCCAGCACGTCGTCGCGCACCAGCTTGGCGAGGGAGGTGTCGCGCACGTCGCTCAGGCGGTCGGCGGCGGCAGGGGCGGTCCAGGGCAGCATCGGCGGGGCCAGGTTGTTTCCGTATATCGTATACGAAACAGCGGAAAGGCCCGCCGCATCCCCTGTTTGCCGGTGACCCGCCCCTGGGTCGCGCGGTGCTGCGCCGCTATGATGTTTGGTTTCGCGCCCGCAGCCCTCGATGCCCCCGTCCCGTCCCGCTGAACCCGACGCTTCCATCGAAGCCCCCGTCATCAGGGTGCGGGGCGCGCGCACGCACAACCTGAAGAACATCGACCTCGACATCCCGCGCAACAAGCTGGTGGTGATCACCGGGTTGAGCGGCTCGGGCAAGTCGAGCCTGGCGTTCGACACGCTGTATGCCGAGGGCCACCGCCGCTACGTCGAGAGCCTGAGCGCCTATGCGCGCCAGTTCCTGCAGCTGATGGACAAGCCCGACGTCGACGTGATCGAGGGCCTGAGCCCGGCGATCAGCATCGAGCAGAAGGCCACCAGCCACAACCCGCGCTCGACGGTGGGCACCGTCACCGAGATCCACGACTACCTGCGCCTGCTGTACGCCCGCGCCGGCACGCCCTTCTGCCCCGACCACGACGTGCCGCTGCAGGCGCAGAGCGTCAGCCAGATGGTCGACACCGTGCTCGCGCTGCCCGAGGACACCCGGTTGATGGTGCTGGCGCCGGTGGTGCGCGACCGCAAGGGCGAGTTCGGCGAGCTGTTCGCCGAGATGCAGGCGCAGGGCTACATCCGCTTCCGCATCGACGGCAGCACGCACGAGGCGACCGAGCTGCCGAAGCTGAAGAAGGCCGAGAAGCACGACATCGACGTCGTGATCGACCGCGTGAAGGTGCAGCCCGATGCCGCCGCCACCGGCCTGCGCCAGCGCCTGGCCGAAAGCTTCGAGGCCGCGCTGCGCATCGCGCAGGGCCGCGCCGTCGCGCTGGAGATGGACTACGGCCGCGAGCACCTGTTCTCCAGCAAGTTCGCCTGCCCGATCTGCAGCTACTCGCTGAGCGAGCTGGAGCCGCGGCTGTTCTCGTTCAACTCGCCGGTCGGCGCCTGCCCGAGCTGCGACGGCCTGGGCCTGGTGACGGCCTTCGACCCGGAGCGCGTCGTCGCCTTCCCATCGCTCAGCCTGGCCAGCGGCGCCGTCAAGGGCTGGGACCGGCGCAACGGCTACACCTTCTCGCTGCTCGAGAGCGTGGCCAAGCACTACAAGTTCGACATCGACGCGCCGTTCGAGGGCCTTCCCGAGAAGGCCCGGCAGGTGCTGCTGTACGGCTCGGGCGACGAAGACATCGCCTTCGTCTACGAATCCGAGGGCGCCGGCACGGGCAAGGGGAAAGGCAAGACCCGCAGCGTCAAGCGCTCGCACCCGTTCGAGGGGATCATCCCGAACTTCGAGCGCCGCTACAAGGAGACCGACTCGGCCGCGGTGCGCGAGGACCTGGCACGCTACCAGGCCGCCCGCCCCTGCCCCGATTGCCACGGCACGCGGCTGCGGCGCGAGGCGCGCAACGTGTTCCTGCAGGGCCTGGATGACGAAACACCCGAGGCCAAGGGCGAGCCGATCTTCCGCGTCGAGCACTTCACGCTGCGCGAGTGCCTGCACTACTTCAGCCAGCTGACGCTGCGCGGCGCCAAGGCCGAGATCGCCGACAAGGTGGTGCGCGAGATCCGCTCGCGGCTGAAGTTCCTGAACGACGTCGGGCTCAACTACCTGAGCCTGGACCGCAGCGCCGACACCTTGTCGGGCGGCGAGGCCCAGCGCATCCGCCTGGCCAGCCAGATCGGCTCGGGCCTGACCGGCGTGATGTACGTGCTCGACGAGCCCAGCATCGGCCTGCACCAGCGCGACAACGACCGGCTGATCGACACGCTGCGCCACCTGCGCGACATCGGCAACAGCGTGCTGGTGGTCGAGCACGACGAGGACGCGATCCGCGCCGCCGACCACGTGATCGACATGGGCCCGGGCGCCGGCGTGCACGGCGGCCACGTGATCGCGCAGGGCACGCCCGACGTGGTGGCCGCCAGCAGCGAATCGCTGACCGGACGCTACCTGTCGCGCGTGCTGCGCATCGCGGTGCCGAAGCAGCGCCACCGCCTGCAGGACCCGGCCCCGGACGACGCGCAGCCGCGCAGCCTGCGCATCGTCAACGCGCGCGGCAACAACCTGAAGGGCGTGACGGTCGAGATCCCGGTCGGGCTGCTGACCTGCGTGACCGGCGTGTCCGGATCGGGCAAGAGCACGCTGGTCAACGACACGCTGTACGCCGCGGTCGCGCGCAAGCTGTATGGCAGCCATGCCGAGCCCGAGGCGCACGACGCGATCGAGGGCCTGGAGGTGTTCGACAAGGTCATCAATGTCGACCAGAGCCCGATCGGGCGCACGCCGCGCAGCAACCCGGCCACCTACACCGGGCTGTTCACGCCGATCCGCGAGCTGTTCGCCGAGATGAACACCGCCAAGGAGCGCGGCTACGGCCCGGGCCGCTTCAGCTTCAACGTGGCCGGCGGACGCTGCGAGGCCTGCCAGGGCGACGGCGTGCTGAAGGTGGAGATGCACTTCCTGCCCGACGTCTACGTGCCCTGCGACGTCTGCCACGGCAAGCGCTACAACCGCGAGACGCTGGAGGTGCTCTACAAGGGGCGCAACATCACCGAGGTGCTGGACATGACGGTGGAGGACGCGCATGCGTACTTCAACGCCGTGCCCAACATCGCACGCAAGCTGCAGACGCTGCTCGACGTCGGCCTGGGCTACGTGCGGCTCGGCCAGAGCGCGACCACGCTGTCGGGCGGCGAGGCGCAGCGCGTCAAGCTGGCGCTGGAGCTGTCCAAGCGCGACACCGGCCGCACGCTGTACATCCTGGACGAGCCGACCACCGGGCTGCACTTCGCCGACATCGACCTGCTGCTGCGCGTGCTGCACCAGCTGCGCGACGCCGGCAACACCATCGTCGTGATCGAGCACAACCTGGACGTCATCAAGACCGCCGACTGGCTGATCGACATGGGCCCGGAAGGCGGTGCCGGCGGCGGCACGGTGGTGGCCCGCGGCACGCCGGAAGACATAGCAGCAAACCCGGCCAGCTTCACGGGGCAGTACCTGAAACCCCTGCTGGAAGAGTGATCGAAAGTCCGCGCTGCGGGTGTTGCGAGAGCTGGCTAGACTGCAGTCCCTTCCACAGGAGCGCGCCGTGAGCCTGGACATCGACTACTACCTCTCCCCGCACTCGCCCTACACCTACCTCGGCCACCAGCGCTTCTGCGAGATCGCCGCGGCTGCCGGCGCCCGGGTCAACGTGCTGCCGGTCGACCTGGGCGGCAAGGTGTTCCCGGTCTCGGGCGGGCTGCCGCTGTCCAAGCGCGCACCGCAGCGCCAGGCCTACCGGCTGCTCGAACTCAAGCGCTTCAGCGCCTGGCTGGGCCAGCCGATCAACCTGCAGCCGAAGTACTTCCCGGTCAACAGCGACGACGCGGCGCAGCTGATCATCGCGGTCGACATGAAGGACGGCACCGAGGCGGCGCTGCGCATCGCCGGGGCGGTGCTGCGGGCGGTGTGGGTGGAAGAGCGCAACATCGCCGACCTGGCGGTGCTGCAGGCGATCGTCGCCGAGCAGGGGCTGCCGGCGCAGCGCGTCGACGATGCGCACTCGCAGGCGGTGCACGAGCGCTACGAACAGGATTCGGAGGCCGCGATCGCCGCGGGCGTGTTCGGTGCGCCGAGCTACGTGATCGGCGGCGAGATCTTCTGGGGACAGGACCGGCTGGATTTCGTCCAGCGGCGCTTGCAGCAAGGCTGACCGGGGTTGTCACCCGGGCTACGTGGACGCGTGGCCCGGATGCCAATCCGGGGATCAACTATCCATTGCGCACCGCGCTGCCTTCCGCATCCGACGCGTCGGACACCCAACTGCCCTGCATCAGTTCGTCGACGTGCGGCTGCAGCAGCAACGCGATCAGGGCAATCAACAGGCCGACCGCCGTGATGACGGTGACCGTGGCCGCGATGAAGAAGCTCATGGTGCGCTCCGGTCAGGACATCACATGTTGTACTTGGCCTTGGCGCTGTTCACGCAGGCCGTCTTCGCATCGCCGGCCAGCGAGTCGCACTTCTCGGCTTCCGCCTTGTAGTTCGCGGTCTTCTTGTCGTCCGTGGCGGTGGCGTTCGCCTTCTTGGTGTCGCGCTCGGCCTTCGCATCGGCCTTCGCCTTGGTCTCGGCGGCCTTGGCTTCCTTGACGCAGACGTCCTTGTCGTTGCCGGCCTTGTCGTCGCAACGTTCCTTGGCGACCTTGTAGTCGGCCTCGGCGATGTCTTCCTTGGCCTTGTAGACGGCGCGCGGCGTGCCCTTGTAGTCAGCCTCGGCGGTCGCCTCGGTCTTGACGCGGGCGGCCTTGGCTTCGGCCACGCAGATGTCCTTCGCATTGCCCGCCAGCGATTCGCAGGTCTTGTGCGCCGCTTCGTACGTCGATTTGGCGGACGCCTTGGCCTGGTCGTAGGCGGTCTTGTCGGCGGCGAAAGCGCCGCCGCTGAACATCAGCGCGGCAATGGCAGCCGTGATGCACGACAGCGTGAGCGAGCTTTGGGTCATGGGTCTTCTCCTCGATGGAATGGCTTCGAGCCGGTTCCACAAGATTAGGCAGCGCGGCGCGCGCGGTCTGCCGGACAAGGCGGGCGCAGGATGTGGGAGATGCCCTACAGCCCTTGTGGCGCGTTGGCGCCGGCTCGACAATGGCGGGCCATGCACAACCCATCGCCCGACCTGGAGCACAGGCGCCTGCTCGATTTCGCGCGTGCGTCCGGCGACTGGATGTGGGAAACCGACGCGCAGTTGCGCTATACCTGGGTCTCGGGCGCCTTCGAGGCCATCACCGGCCTGCCGCCCGAATCGATCATCGGCCGGCAGATCGCCGATTCGCCGCTGCTCGACGAACTCGCCAACCCGATCCCCGGCGGCGGCAGCTTCCACCAGCTGCTGCGCGCGCACCGGCCGATCGCGCGCGTGCTGACCGACAAGCCCACCCGGCACGGCGTGCTGCGCATCTCGCGCAGCGCGGTGCCGGTGTTCGATGCGCACGGGCAGTTCGCCGGCTACCGCGGCACCGCGCGCGACGTGTCGGCCCACGTCGCCGCCGAGCGCCAGGCACATGCCCAGGCCGAACTGCTGCGCAAGCTGTCGTCGCAGGTGCCGGGCGTGATCTTCCAGTTCCAGCGCGATGCCGACGGCCGCGTCAGCTACCCGTACGCGAGCGATGCGGTGCGCGAGCTGTTCGGCGCCGAGCCGCCGCGCAACGGCGACGGCGGCGACCCGGGCGTGCCCTTGCGCATGCTGCATCCGGACGACGTCCGCGGCTACCTCGACAGCATCGACGCGTCCGCCCGCACGCTGACGCGCTGGCAGCGCAGCTACCGCATCGTGCGCGACGACGGCAGCGTGCGCTGGATGGAGACCCGCGCGATGCCCGAGCGCCTGCCCGACGGCGCGACGCTGTGGCACGGCTTCACCGCCGACATCACCGCGCAGAAGCAGGCCGAGCTCGCTTTGCGGGCCAGCGAGGAGCGCTGGAGCATGGCCGCCGAGGCCGCCGGCATCGGCGTCGCGCAGTACCTGCTGGCGACCGGCCGGCTGGCCTTCGATGCCCGCGCCTGCACGAACCACGGCCTGCCCTACCCGCTCGGCCACTACACGCTGGACGACTGGCTGGCGGCCTTCCATCCCGACGACCGCGGACCGACCGAGGCCGCGGTGCGGCAGGCGCTCGCGAGCGGCGGTTCGCTCGAGACCCGCTACCGGCTGACGCGGCCGGACGGACAGGTGCCGACGCTCGAGATCTTCGCGCAGTGCACCTTCGACGCCGCCGGACAGGTCAACGGCCTGCTCGGCACCTGCCGCGACGTGACGCAGCAGGTGGCGCTGGAGCAACTGAGGCGCGACAAGGAGGCGGCCGAGCAGGCCAACCGCGCGAAGAGCGAGTTCCTGTCGCGCGTCAGCCACGAGCTGCGCACGCCGCTGAACGGCATCCTCGGCTTCGCGCAGCTGATGTCGCTCGACCGCGTGCACCCGCTGGCGCACGACCAGATGCGCCGCATCGACAGCGTGATGCGCGCCGGGCGCCACCTGCTGGAGCTCATCAACGACGTGCTGAACCTGGCGCGCATCGAGCAGGAGGACTTCTCGCTGAAGCCGGTGCCGGTCGACCTCGACGCGGCGCTCGACAGCTGCGTCGCGCTGATCCAGCCGCTGGCCGACAACGCCGGCATCCGGCTGGTGGCGTCGGCGCGTGGGCCGGTGGCCGAGGCGCATTGGGCCGTGGCCGACGCGCGCGCGGTCGAGCAGGTGCTGCTGAACCTGCTGTCGAACGCGATCAAGTACAACCGCCCCGGCGGCAGCGTCCACCTGCAGCTGGGCCGCGACGGCGGGCAGGTGCGGGTGGCGGTGCGCGACGAGGGCGAGGGCATGTCGCCCGAGCAGCAGGCGCAGCTGTTCCAGCCCTTCAACCGGCTGGGGGCCGAGCAGCGCCGTGTCGAAGGCAGCGGCCTGGGCCTGGTGATCGCGCGCACGCTGGCGGCGGCGATGCACGGCGAGCTGCAGCTGCAAAGCGCCACCGGCCAGGGATCGACCTTCACGCTGGCGCTGCCGGCCGGCACGGCGCCGCCGCCCGCGCGCCCGGCGGACGCGGCAGCAGCCCCGCCCGAGGCCCGCGTGCCGGCGCGCAAGCACGTGCTCTACATCGAGGACGAGCCGCTGAACGTGATGCTGATGCAGGAGGTCTTCAAGGCCCRCCCGCAGTGGCGGCTGAGCATCGCGGGCGATGGCGCGGCGGGCCTGGCGGCGGCGCGCACGCAGGCGCCGGACCTGCTGCTGATCGACATGAACCTGCCCGACACCACCGGCCTCGCGCTGATCCGCACGCTGCGCGGCGACCCGGCCACCGCCGGGCTGCGCTGCATCGCGCTGTCGGCCGACGCGATGCAGCCGCAGATCGACGCGGCGCTGGCGGCCGGCTTCGACGACTACTGGACCAAGCCGATCAACGTCGCGCGCGTGCTGGACAGCTTGGGGCGGGCGATGCTGGAATGAAAAAAGCCGGTGCACTGCACCGGCTTCTTGAGGTCGCGGGCCCGAATTACTTCAGGTGGCCGTTGATCAGCTTGGTCATCTCGAACATCGAGACCTGGGCCTTCTTGAAGATTTCCTTCAGCTTGGCGTCGGCGTTGATCATCGTGCGCTTGGCCTTGTCCTGCAGGTCGTTCTTCTTGATGTACTCCCACACCTTCTTGGTCACTTCCGTGCGCGGCAGCGGGTTGCCGCCGATGACGGCAGCCAGCGATGCGCTCGGGGTCATGGCCTTCATGAAGGCGGCGTTGGGCGTGCGCTTCTTGGCCGGAGCGGCCTTCTTCGCAGCGGCCTTCTTGGCCGGCGCAGCCTTCTTCGCGGGAGCGGCCTTCTTGGCCGGGGCGACCTTCTTGGCCGCTACTTTCTTCGCGGGTGCAGCCTTCTTGGCCGGTGCCGCTTTCTTTGCAGGAGCCGCTTTCCGAGCGGGCGGTTTCGCAGTTGCCATGTTGAATTTCTCCATCAATAACGTTGTTGATGTGCCCGGGTTGGGTGAGAGCCGCATGAGCTCTCGGTTCTCCAGGTCCACGTGCGGAGCGAATACTACTGCGAGAGTGCTGCATTGAGAAGCAGTTTTCATAGGTGAAACACGCATTCATGCGCCTCGGCGCGCTCTTTTGTCGCCTCAGAGCCTCATCTGCGTGCCTTCGAGCTGCACTTCGAGGGCGCGAACGATGCGGTAGCGGGCTACTACCCACGCGCGCCGAAGGCTTCCGAGAATGCAGGTCGACGGTCTCGCACGGTGCGTTTCCGTCCTTGTCGAAGGAGACGAACGATGGGCAAGAAGATCCTGATGCTGGTCGGCGACTACGCCGAGGACTACGAGACGATGGTGCCGTTCCAGGCGCTGCAGATGGTGGGCCACACGGTGCACGCGGCCTGCCCGGACAAGAAGGCCGGCGACTTCGTGATGACCGCGGTGCACGACTTCGAGGGCCAGCAGACCTATTCCGAGAAGCCCGGCCACCGCTTCACGCTGAACGCGAGCTTCGCGTCGGTGAAGGGCGAGGACTACGACGCGCTGCTGATCCCCGGCGGCCGCGCGCCCGAGTACCTGCGCATGAACAAGGCCGTGATCGCGCTGGTGCAGCACTTCTCGCGCGCCGACAAGCCGATCGCCGCGGTGTGCCATGGCGCGCAGCTGCTGGCCGCCGCCGGCGTGATCCGCGGCAAGCGCGTGTCGGCCTACCCGGCCTGCGCGGCCGAGGTCGAGCTGGCGGGGGCGAGCTATGCGGCGATCGAGGTCGACCAGGCGGTGACCGACGGCAAGCTGGTCACCGCGCCCGCATGGCCGGCGCATGCGGCCTGGCTGTCGCAGTTCCTCGCGGTGTTGGGCACGAAGATCCAGCATTGAGCGAGAAGCCCCTCGTTGCAGCGGGTTCCGGATCGGCCGAAGATGGCGCCCCTGCTCCGCTGCATCGAGGGATCCGACCATGTGCGAAGTCTTCATCCGCGCCGACCCGTCATCCTATGAGTCGCGCACGCGCTCGGTGCGGCTGCATGGCGTCGTGACCAGCATCCGGCTCGAGAACCTGCACTGGGAGGTGCTGGAGGAGATCGGGGCGCGCGACGGCATGAGCGTCACGCATTTGCTGGAGCGGCTCTACGACGAGCTGGTGGAGGCACGCGGCGAGGTCGGCAACTTCGCCTCGTTCCTTCGTGTCAGCGCGTTGCTGAATGGTCCCCCCAGTCGCCTTCGCTCCTGCCCCCAAGGGGCGCCACACCAGGGGCCCGGCAAAGCCGGTTCCCCGGTGCGTGGCTTGATGGGCCTGCGCTCGCTTTCGTAGCCCGGATGCCAATCCGGGAACCCAGGTTCAGTAGACGTCGCGGCGGTAGCGGCCGGCATCGGCCAGCGCGGCAAGTTGATCGATGCCCAGCACCTCGGTCAGCGCTTCATCCACGCCCGCGGCCATGCCTTCGAGGCTGCCGCACACATAGATCGCCGCGCCATCGGCCACCCATTCGCGCAGCCGCTGCGCCTGTTCCCGCACGCGGTGCTGCACATACAGCCGCTGCGGCGGGTCGCGCGAGAACACCCGGTCGACCCGCGCCAGCACGCCCTGCCGGGCCCAGCCGTCGACGTCCTGCGCGTAGTGCCGGTCATGCGCCGCCTGGCGCTCGCCGAACAGCAACCAGCAGGCCGCGGGTGCCGCCAGCGCCGCGCGCGCCATCAGGTGGCTGCGCAGGCCCGCCAAACCGGTGCCGTTGCCGATCAGCACCAGTGGACGCGCCGCGTTGTCGCCGATGCGGAAACTGGTGTGCGCGCGCAAGCGCAGCGGCACCGTCCCGCCGATCTCCAGCGGCCCGGTCAGCCAGCCCGAGGCCACCCCCAGGCTGCCGTCCGGATGCCGCTCCTGGCGCACCATCAGGTGCAGCCGGCCGGCCGTCGGCACCGAGGCGATGGTGTACTCGCGCGGCCGTGACGCATCGCCCGGCGCCTGCACCTGCACCAGGTCGCCGGCCTGCCAGTCGGGCAGCGCCCCTTCCACCGGGACGAGTTCGAGATGGCACACCGGTGCCGCCGCACTGCCCTCGTTCAGCACGTGGCGCGCCACCAGCCGCCACGCGGCGAAGGCCGGCGCCTGCCAGTCCGGCACGTCGACCGTGCCGGCCAGGTGCGCGACCTGCTGCTGCCAGCGCTTCAGTGCCGCCGGGTCTTCGTTGTCGAGTTCGACGCGCTCGAACAGCGGCGTCGCCCCCTGCGCCTGCAGCCACCCATCCAGGCGCCGGCCGAAGCCGCAGAACTGTGCATAGCTGCTGTCGCCGAGCGCCAGCACCGCGTGGTGCAGGTTCGGCAGCGGCAGTCCGCCCTGCGCGATCTGCTGCGCAAAACGCGACGCGGTGTCCGGCGCATCGCCTTCGCCGTAGGTGCTGACGATGAAGAGCGCGCGCTCGGTGCGCGCCAGCTCGGCCGGCGTCAATTCGCGCAGCGGCAGCAGCCGCACCGCGACGCCGGCGGTGTGCAGCAGGCGCGCGGTCTGCCAGGCCAGTTGCTCGGCGAAGCCGGTCTGGCTCGCGAACGCGACCAGCAACGGCGTGCCGTCGCCCGCCGCATGGTCAAGTGCTGCCGCATCGCGCGCCGCGGCGGCATGGCGCCGGCGTTCGCGCCAGGCGATGAAGCCGCAGAACGCGAGGTAGGCCAGCGCCACCGCGCCGGCGGCGAACGCCCGGTGCAGCGGGCTCACAGCAAGGCCGCGAACGCGCGGCTGCTGCGCTCGTGCAGGCGGCCGTCGGCGCGGCGCGTGACGAACAAGGCCGCGATGCCGCGCTCGTCGGCCCACGCCGGGCCGTCATCGGGGCCTAGCACGGTGAGCGCGGTCGACAGCGCATCGGCCGCCATGCAGCTGTCGGCCAGCACCGTCACCAGCGCCAGGCCATGGGCGATCGGACGGCCGCTGCGCGGGTCGATGGTGTGCGGGTAGTGGCGCCCGTCGCGCGCGAAGAAGCGCCGGTGGTCGCCCGAGGTCGCGATGGAAAGGCCGTGCAGCGCGACGCGCGTCTCCACCGCGTCCTCGTCGGGCTGCCAGGCGCCGCCCTGCCAGCGCGGCGCCGGCTCCAGCGCCACCCACCAGGGCTGGCCATCGGGCTTCACGCCTTCGCCGCGCAGCTCGCCGCCAACCTCCACCAGCAGGTCCTCGATGCCGAAGCGTTGCTGCAGCAAGCGCACGACGCGGTCGACGCCGTAGCCCTTGGCGATCGCCGACAGGTCGAGCCGCAGGCCACCCGGCTGCCGGGCGCGGCGCGGCGCCACCTGCAGGCGCTGCCAGCCGCCGAGGGCCCGCGCGGCCTCGACGCGCGCCTCGTCCGGCGGCTCGAAGCCCGGCTCGTCGTGGCGCCCCTGCGGGCCGAAGCCCCAGGCGTCGACCAGCGCGCCGGCGCACGGGTCGTAGGCGCCATCGCTGTCGCGCGCCACCCGCAGCGCACAGGCCAGCACCTCGTCGAACCCGGCCGGCAGCTCGTGCCAACTGCCCGCCGCCGCGCGGTTGAAACGGCTGATATCGGAGTCGGGCTCCCACGGGCTCATCTGCGCGACGATGCCGTCCAGCGCGGCCTGGATCGCCTGCTGGATGGGGTCCAGCGGCAGGCCGGCCGAGCCGACCAGGCGCACCGACCAGCGGGTGCCCATGGTCAGGCCCTGCAACGCATGCACGCGCCCGCCGAGGGCCGGCGGACGCGTCGCGATGCGCTGCGGGATCAGCACCCGCGCCGGCTGCATGGCCCTGTCTTCCCCTTCTTTCCTTACTGCGGCAGCACTTCGACCGTCGCGCTGGCGCTCGCGCGGCGCGTCGGCGGCGTGCCCTCGGCGGCACGCACCGCGTGGCTCACGCCGATCCAGTAGCGGCCGGCCTCCGGCCACTTGGCGCTGAACTGGCCCTTGGCATCCGTCTTCAGCGCGATCTCGCCGAGCTTGTAGCGGTAGCGGTTGCCGCCGCGCAGGATGGTGACGTCGATGTTCGCCGCCGGCTGCCCGTCGAGCAGCACGCGGAAGCTGGAGGTGTCGCCGGCGCTCAGGTCGGTCGGCGCGCTCAGCGGGACGAACTCCAGGCCCTGCCCTTGCGGCGCGAAGGCCTTGTCGCCCACCTTGGCGCCCTTGGCGTCGTTGCTGACCCAGGTCTCGACGCGGTTCTGCATGCGCGTGACCTGCAGCTCCTGCGCATCGGCCGGCACCTCCTTCGCCATCGCGTCGGGGCTGCCGCGCCAGCGCTTGGGCTCGCCATTGAGCTTGTAGTTGGCGAACACGCTCTCGGTGTAGTTGACGATGCGGTAGGTGCCGGGTTGGGTCAACTTGACGTCGAAGCTGCTGCGGCGGCGTGCGCTGCTGCGGTTCTCGGCCTCGAGCCTGCTGCCGTCCGGCGCGACGATGGACAGGCCATCCAGCGCCAGCGCATTGGTGTCGTACTCGAACAGGTCTTCGGACACCGCGGCATCGACCGTGACCACGGCCTCGCGGCCGCTGACGACGGTGGCCGAGGGCACGAGCCAGGTGCGGTGCGCGTGGGCGGCCAGCGGGAGCAGCAGGACGGCCAGGCCGAGAAAGCGGGTGGAGGTTTTCATCGGCACGCTCCTCAGGGCTTCAGTTCCAGCGCGACCGCGCCGAGTTCGTGTTCGCCTTGCGCCTTGGCGACCTGGGCCGACTTGACCGGCCAGTCGAAGGGCACGCGCAGCACCTCACGGCCGCCGTTCTCGCGCGCTGCCTCGACCACCAGCTGGTAGCTGCCGGGCGGCAGCGTCGCCAGGCCCTTCGTGCCGGCCAGTCCGATCACGTGCTCGCCCGGCGCGCGCGTCGCGGCGGTGACGCCGTCCATCGGCGTCTGCATGTCGCGGCCGCCCTTGCGCCACCAGCTGCGCATGTCCTTCAGCCACTTCGCGCCGCCGTTGTCGCGCTTCTTCACGTCGTACCAGAGCGCCAGCTGGCCGGCGAAGGCGGGGTCGGCCGCCTTCTCGACCCACACCGCCACATAGGGCTTGTGGTACTCGGCCACGCTCAGCTGCGGCAGTTCGAGCTTCAGGTTGGCCTCGGCGGCGAATGCCGGTGCGGCCAGCGCAGCGGCGGCACCCATGGCCATCGAATAGCGGAGTCTCATCGGAAGGTCCTTCGGAGGAATCAATGAATGAACAGGATCGCCAGCAGCAGCGGCAGCACCAGCCCGCCGGCCACCACCGGCCAGGTGGACGGGCGCTTGTCGGCATGCATCTTCAGGATGAACAGGCCGGTCACCGAGAACACCAGGCAGGACGCGGCGAACAGGTCGATGAACCAGCCCCACGCGGTACCGGTGTGGCGGCCCTTGTGCAGGTCGTTCAGGTACGAGATCCAGCCGCGGTCGGTGCGTTCGTATTCCAGCGCGCCGTCCTCGCGGGCAATGCGCAGCCAGGCATCGCCGCCGGGACGCGGCAGCGGCAGGTAGACCTCTTCGGGCGACCACTCGGCCGGCCGGCCGGCGACCTCGATCGCGAGCGTCGCCTCGACCCAATCGGCCAGCGCCGGAGGCAGCGGCGCGGCGGGTCGCTTGTCACCCACCGACTGAATCAGCTTGAACAGCTCCGGCGGCAGCTGGGCCGCCTTCTTCGTCACCTGCGGTTTCGCTTCGATCTGCGACGCGTGGTTCAGCGTGAAGCCGGTGACGGTGAACAGCAGCAGCCCGACCAGGCTCAGCGCCGAGCTGATCCAGTGCCACTGGTGAAGCGTCTTCAGCCAGTAGGCGCGCTGCGGTGCCGGAGTCGCTGCCCCCATCAGGTGTCGGCCCACTGGCGCAGCAGGTTGTGGTAGTGGCCGGTCAGCGCGACCAGCTCGGCGCTGTCGCCATGCCGCTCGCGCAGGCGCTGGATGGCCTGGTCGAGCTCGAACAGCATGCCGCGCCGCATGTCGTCGCGCACCAGGCTCTGCACCCAGAGGAAGGAGCAGACGCGGGCGCCGCGCGTCACCGGCATCACGCGGTGCAGGCTGCTCGACGGGTAGAGGATCAGGTCGCCGGCCGGCAGCTTGATCTCGTGCGCGCCGTAGGTGTCCATCACCTCCAGCTCGCCGCCGTCGTACTCGTGCGGCTCGCTGAGGAACRGCGTGCACGACAGGTCGGTGCGCAGCCGCAGGCTGGTGCCGGGCACGCCGCGCACCGCGCCGTCGACGTGCAGTCCGTAGTGCTCGCCGCCCTCGTAGCGGTTGAAGAGGGGCGGCACGTAGCGCAGCGGCAGCGCGGCCGACGCGAACAGCGGATGCGTTTCCAGTGCCTGCAGGATGACCGGGCCCCAGCGCTGCGTCAGCGGCCCGGCCTCCGGCAGCTGGCGGTTGCGCTTGACCTGCGCACCCTGCGGGCCGACCGTCTCGCGGCCGTCGTTCCAGTCGGCCGCGTCGACGGCCTCGCGGATCTCGGCGACCTGGGACGGCGTCAGCACGCCGGGCACGTGGAGCAGCATGGTCAGTACTTGAAGTTGGCGCTCAGCAGGGCGTTGCGTGGTTCGCCCGGCTTGTAGCGGGAGCCGCCATTGTTCAACGAAGCGGTGTACTCCTTGTCGAACAGGTTGTTGACGTTCAGCTGCAAGGAGATGTTCTTGTCGATGTCATAGGACACCATGCTGTCGGCCACCCAATACGATTTGGTGTTCAGCAGGTTGGTCACCACGCCGCCATTGCTGCTGCGAGCGACCGTGTCGACGTAACGCACGCCGCCGGCCACGGTCAGCTTGTCCAGCAGCTTGTAGGCCGCCCACGAGCTGAAGGTTTTCTTGGGCGAGTAGACGATCACGTTGCCGTCGTTGCCGGTGGCGCCGGGCACGCCGCGGATGATCTTCGGATCCATCACGGCCAGGCCCAGGCTCAGGTCCAGCTGGGGCGTGACCTGCCCGACCAGACCCAGTTCGATGCCGTCGACGCGGCGCTTTCCGACCTGGGTGAAGGTTGCACCGGTCGCCGCGCCGTCGGAGATCAGTTCGTTCTTGTTCTCGCTGCGGTAGATGGCTGCGGTGGCCGCCAGCTTGCCGCCGAACAGGTCCCACTTGGTGCCGAGTTCGATGTTGCTGCCTTCCTGCGGCTTGATGCCCGGGTTGGCCTGGTTGGTGGTGGAGGTGCTCAGCGAGAAGTTGCTTCCGCCGGGCGGCTGGAAGGAGTTGGACACCGTCAGGTAGACGCTGCCGTTCTGGGTCGGCTTGAACAGCGCGCCCACCTTCCAGCTCACCAGGTTGTCGGTCAGGCCGAGTTGCGGGTTCTGCACCAAGGTCTCGGCCGTGGCCGGCGTGGTGCCGGTGTTCGACGCGGCGGTGAAGGTGGCGCTGTTGGTCTCGGTGTGGAACTTCTCCCAGCGCACCCCCCCATTCAGAAGCCAGCGCTCGGACAGCGTCAGCGTGTCGAAGGCGTAGACCGCCGCGCTCAGCGTGTCGCCCTTGGTGTAGCCGCCCTTGAACGGCGGGCTCAGGAAGGTGTCGCCGGTGCTCGGGTTGTACAGGTCGGCGCGCGGTTGCGACAGCGGCGAGGTCGGTAGCGTCGTGCCGCTGCGGCTGACGTCGGTCAGCGTCTGGGCATTGGCCTGGTTCTGCTTCTCGTAGATGAACTCGAAGCCGCTGGACAGCGAATGCTTGACGGCACCGGTCGCGAACTCGGTCGTCAGGTTGGTCTGGTTGGTCAGGATCTCGTTCGTCTGGTGGCGGCCTTGGCGCGAGCGCTGCACCGTCAGCTGGCCCGTGCCCTGCGTGACGGCGACGCCGTTGACGCCGGTCAGCACGAAGTCCTGCTCGGTGTGGCCCAGGCGCGTGATGTTGCGCARCGTGGTGCCACCGCCGAAGTCATGCTCGATGCGCGCGGTGAACATGTGCAGCGTGACGTCGTCGAAATCGTCCAGCGAACCGTAGAAGTTCTTCGAGTCGACCGCCGGGCCGGTGGGCAACGTGCCGAACATGTAGCCGTCGAGCCCGTAGGTGGAGACACCGCCATCGGGCCGGTTCTTCTGGTCGATGTAGAGGTAGTTGAAGATGGCGCGCGTCGGCGTGCCCAGGCCGAAGGCGACCGAGGGCGCGAAGCCGAAGCGCTTGCTCTTGACCTCGTCGCGGCCGGGCGTGCCGTAGTCCTGGGTCATCACGTTCAGGCGCACGGCCGAGCCGGGGATGGACAGGTCGAGCGGCCGGTTCAGGTCGGCAGTGGCGCGCAGGCGGTTCGACGTTCCCACCGTCAGCGTGCCGTTGTTGAAGGCCTCGCGGCCGGCCGACTTGGAGACCAGGTTGACGTAGCCCGACGAGGCGCCGCGGCCGTTGTCCGAGCCCGACGGGCCCTTGATCACCTCGACCTGCTCGATGTTGAACACGTCGCGCGAGATGTTGCCCAGGTCGCGAATGCCGTCGACGAAGATGCTGCCACTGGTGTCGAAACCGCGCAGGAAGATCGAATCGCCGGTCGAGGTGTTGCCGTTCTCGCCCAGCTGCATCGTGATGCCCGGGGTGTTGCGCAGCGCCTCGGCCAGCGTGGTGGCGACCTGCTGCTGCAGCACTTCCTTCTTGATCACCGTGATGGTCTGCGGCGTGTCGAGCAGCGGCTGCGTGAACTTCGGGCTCGACGGGTTGTCGGCCTTGAACTCGCTGCCGTTCTGGCCCGTCACCTTCACCGCGGGCAACGTGACTTCGGCCGATGCGTCGGGCTTCTTCGGCGCTTCGGCCGTCTGGGCCGCCGCCGGCAGGGCCGCCGCCATCAGGCTGAGCGCGGCAGAGGTCATGGTTGCCGCGTGCTTGCGGCTCTTGATGTGGGCCAAGGGAGACTCCTCGAGATTTTTGTCAGGGACTGCGTTTCGGCTGGCGCGTGGCTGGCGGATTCGTTAAAAGACAGCCGGCCCGTCACCGGCGCCGGCTGCAATGGAGAAACTCGGTTCAGCGCCGCAGCGCGTACCAGGCGACCACGACGACCGGCAGCCCGAGCGCGAACCAGGACAGCGCATCCCACGCGCCATCGCCGACCAGTGCGGACAGCAGGCCGACGGCGCTCAGCAGCGCCAGCGCGACCGGCCAGCCCCACAGGCGCAGGTTGGCATTCATGGTTGTGTCGCTGCCTCGGGCTCGCTGACGAAGCCGACCTTGGTCAGCCCGGCCTTCGACGCATCGGCCAGCGTCTGCGCGACGTAGCGGTAGGCGACGGCCTGGTCGGCGCGCAGGTGGATCTCGGGCTGCGGCTGCTTGCCGCTTTCGGCGGCGAAGCGCTTGCCGGCCTCGGCACGCGTCACGACCTCGCCGTTCCAGTACAGCAGGCCGGCCGCGTCGATCGCGAACTCGACCTTGTCGGGCGGCAGCTGGTTGACCTGCGAGCTGGCCTTGGGCAGCTCGAGCTTGACCGCGTTGGTGAGCAGCGGCGCGGTGATGATGAAGATCACCAGCAGCACCAGCATCACGTCGATCAGCGGGACCATGTTGATCTCCGCCATCGGCGCGCTGGCGTGCTTGGAATCGAAGCTGGCGAAGGCCATCGCGCGCCCCTCAGGCGGCCGCCGGCCGGGCGGCCAGCGCGCGCACGTTGGCCGGCTGCGCGGCCTCGTTGCCCAGCGGCTGGCCCATCGACACGAATGTGTGCAGCTCGTAGGCAAAGGCGTCGAGCTTGGACGACATCACGCGGTTGGCGCGCGTCAGCCAGTTGTAGCCCATCACCGCGGGGATCGCGACGGCGAGGCCCAGGCCGGTCATGATCAGCGCCTCGCCGACCGGGCCGGCCACCTTGTCCAGCGTGCCGGCGCCGCTCATGCCGATCGCGACCAGCGCGTGGTAGACGCCCCAGACGGTGCCGAACAGGCCGACGAAGGGCGCGGTGGCGCCGACGGTGGCCAGCATCGCCAGGCCGTTCTCCAGCCGCGTGGTCTCTTCGTCCAGCACCTTCTTGATGGTGCGGGTGACGAACTCGCCCGAGGTGCCGGCCTCTTCGAGCTTGGCGGCGCCGTACCTGGCGTGGTGGGCCTGCGCA
This sequence comes from Rhizobacter sp. P2_D12, assembly GCF_056404395.1. Taxonomy (NCBI): domain Bacteria; kingdom Pseudomonadati; phylum Pseudomonadota; class Betaproteobacteria; order Burkholderiales; family Sphaerotilaceae; genus Rhizobacter; species Rhizobacter sp. P2_D12. Next base: position 115,754 of record NZ_JBFUEB010000002.1, read on the forward strand.
TGCATCGCGTGGCTGGTGAGGTGCGAGAACGGGTCGTGCACGCCGTGCGTGGCGATCTCGTTGGCGACGGACTCCAGCGATGTCGCGTTCCAGAAGAAGTTCAGGAAGGCCTGGCTGTGGCGGCGCCGCGTCACCAGCGACAAGCCCTTGATGGCGATGATCACCCACGACGCGATCGACATCAGCACCAGGATGCCCAGCAGCGTCTTGCCCACCACATCGCTTTGCGCGATGAAGTGGCCGAATCCCAAACCGGCTTCAGCGTTCACGTCATTTCTCCAGGTCAAAGGACAGCGGGATCAAGGCCCAGCCCGCAGTGGGGCGGCCGTTCTCCGTATAGGGTTCGAAGCGGAATTTCTGCACCGCGGCGACGGCCGCGTCGTCGAGCCGCGCGAAGCCGGACGACTTGCTGACCTGCACCGATTGCGGCACGCCGGCCTCGTCGATGTAGACGCGCACGGTGACGCGGCCGGTCTCGTTCAGGCGCTTGGAGGCGCGCGGGTATTCGGGCGGCTCGGCCTTCAGGTACTTCACGGCCGAGGCCGGGATCTGCTTCGGCGGGGCGGGCGGTGCCGGGGGCGCGGGCGGGGCCTCGATGGCGACCGGCGCGGGCGGCGGGGGCAGCTCGACCGGGGGCGGGGGCGCGACGAACGCGGCCGGTGCGGGCGTCGGCGCAGCGGTGATCAGCGGCGCCGGCGGCGGAACCTTGGCGATCGGCTTCGAGGGCGGAGGCGGCGGTGCCGGCGGCGTGGGGGGCGCCGGCGGCGCGATCAGGTCGACGAAGATCGGCGCCGCGCTGGCCACCGCATCGCGCACCGCAGGCACCTGCATCAGCCCCCAGCCCACGCCCAGGTGCACGGCCACGATGCCGGCCACGACGGCGCGCAGCTGGCCCAGCGTGAGGCCATCGGCACGCACCGGCCGGCGGCTCAGCGGCGGCAACGCGGCGGGCATTGCGGGAGGAGACACGGCAGCCATGGGTGGGGGTTGGAAGGGAGAAAGAACGCGGTACGTCAGACAGCAGCAAAAAACTTTAACACAAACGAGAACGATTCTTATTAAAGCATCACAACGTGGACATGCACCCCGGATTGGCATCCGGGCTGCCAAGAAAAACGGGCCGCACAAGGCGGCCCGTCAGGGGTGAGGGAAAGCTCAGGTCGTCACTTCGCGACGATCACCTGCGCTTCCGTGCCGGCTTCGCGCCGCAGCATCACCAGGAAGCCGGTCTGCGACGGCGAAGCCGTCGCGCCGCCCACCGGGGTCAGCGTGTCCACGCGCTGGATGCGCAGGCTGCGCACGATGCCGCTGCTGTCGCCGTTGACGGCGTAGCGCGGCTTGCTCGGCGTGAAGGTCATCTTGTCGAACGCGTCGGTGACGTTGCCGGTGTAGTAGTTGTCGTAGCCGATCGCGGTGAAGTCGAACTGCTGGTCGGCCGTCAGACCCAACGCTGCCAGCGGCACCGTCATGATCATGTTGGCCGAGTTCAGGTCGGCATCCGCGTAGTAGTACGCGCTGGTCACCCCCGTCGCCAGGTTCTGCACGTTGATCAGGTTGATGCCCGTCAGGCCGAACCCGCCCTGCTCCGCGTTGAAGACCGCGAAGTCGGGCACGCCGTCGCGGTTGGTGTCGATGTCCACCTCGAAGCCGGCCGGGTAGTTCGGCGTCGCGCGGCGCCCGAAGGTGCTGAGCGCGAACTGCAGCGCGTCTTCACCCGCCACGTAGCGCACCCCGATGGCCCGCAGGTCGATCAACGCGAAGTTGTCGCCCGGCTGCGGCTGCTCGCTCGGATCGGCCTTCTTGCTGGTACCGGTCAGCGCGAAGATGTCGAACTCGCTGTCGGCCGCACCGACGTTGCCCATCAGGATGATGCCGCCCGGCCAGTTCGGGCGCACCGCGGCCACCGCCAGCACCTGCGCCGCCTTGCGCGGCAGGATGTGCCACGGCACGCTCAGCACCTCGGTGCCGGCCGTCAGCGTGAAGTAGCCGTCGTACTCCGGCCCGTCGAGCAGGTCGCCGCTGCCGCCTTGCGCACCGCCGTCCAGCGTCCACTCGGGCAGCTTGGCAGGGTTCACGCGCAGCCTGACGGTGATCGTCTCGCGGCCCTTGGCGGCCACCTTCACCGACTTCGGCGCCGAGATCGACACCGCGCCGCTCGATTCGTCATCGGCGTAGCGGAAGGCGCTCTTGATCGTGAAGGTCTTCGCCTTGTCGCCGAAGTTCTGCACGACGAGCTTCTTCTCGTACTCGGCCGGAGCCGAGACTTCCTGGGCGCCGAAGGACAGCGCAGCGGACAGCGAGGTCGGCTCGTAGGCGATCGCGTTCAGCGCCAGCGCCTTGTTGACCCGCACCTCGCCCGCGCCGATGCGCGTGATGGGCGCCAGGCGGCCGGGCAGCAGCGCCGGGTTGGTGTAGATCTCGTTCATCGCGCTGTTCATCAGCATCGACTTGATCTGCAGCGGCGTGCGCGTCGGGTACTTGCCGATCAGGATCGCGGCAGAGCCCGCCACCATCGGCGTCGCACCCGAGGTGCCGCCAAAGGCCTCTTCGCCCGTCGCGCTGCCGGCCACCGCCGACACCGACGCGCCGGGCGCGCCGATCTCGGGCTTGATGGTCTGGAAGCTGATGCTCGGGCCGCGCGCCGAGGTGCTGGCCATGCTGCCGATCAGCGGCACCTTGGTGCCGTCGCTGACCGTCACGTTGACCGGCGCCGCGATGTTGGCCTTGATCTTGTTGGCCGCCGATTGCTGGATCACGAGCGTCGGCACGAAGTTGCTGCCGCCGCCGTTGCTGAACGACACCGCGTCGCCGGGGGCAACCAGGCCGAGCAGCACGCCGGTCGCGCCGGCCGTGCCGGCCGCATCCACCTTCAGGCTCACCGAGCAGGTGCCGCGGTCGATCAGCGCCACCTTGCCGGCCGGGTCGGCCAGCAGCGCCTGTCCCGGGCAGGCCGTGCCGACGTAGACCACGTCGCCGCTGAAGCCGCCGCCGATCGGCGCCCATTCCACCGTGGCGGTGTTGCCGTAGACGCCGGCGATCGAGGCCGGCGAGTTGATCTTCAGGCCGAAGGCGACCGCGCTGGGCACCTGCGTCTGCGCGACGCTGATGGCCCCCGGGGAGATCGACGGCGAGCTGACGATGTACGGCTTGTTCGCGGCATTGCCGGCGGCAAGCACCGCGACGATGCCGGCGTCGACCGCGGTCGAGATGGCTTCGGTCGAGTCGTCCATCACCTGGCCGTAGTCGGAGCCGAGCGACAGGTTCATCACGTCGACCGCGTCGGACGGATCGCCGTCGCCGTTCGGGTCGATGGCCCAGTCGATGGCCTTCAGGATCGACACGCCGTTGCAGCTGGTCGCGACCGCGCTGCACACGCGCAGGGCCAGCAGCTTGGCACCCGGGGCGACGCCCTTGTGCGTGCCATCCTTGCTCTTGCCGGCGATGATGTCGGCGACGTGCGTGCCGTGGCCCTGGAAGTCGATCGGGTTCGGGTCTTCGGTGCGCGGCCCGTTGGGCCACGTGTCGCCGACGAAGTCGAAGCCGCCGATCACCTTGTCGGTCGGGTAGACGCTCGGGTCGACCGTGGTGTTGCGCGGGTCGCTCGGGTCGGTGCCGTAGGCCTTCAGGTAGGCCTCGGGCGTGCCGTCGCCGCCGAGGTTGCGGTGCGTGTAGTCGATGCCCGAATCGAGCACGGCCACGCGCACGCCGGTGCCGTCGAAGCCGGCCTGCTGCGCGGCGGTCGCGCCGATGTAGGGCACGGTCTCGGACAGGCTCATCTCGTAGTGGTTGACGCGGCGCACCTTGGCGACGCCGGGCATGGCCGCGATGGCCTTCAGCTTCGACGCGTCGACCGTGACGGCGATGGCGTTGTGCGCCATGGTCACGCGGCCGAGTTCCTTGGCGCCGACGGCAGCCAGCCGCGCCTGCAGCGCGTCCTGGTGGGACAGCAGGGTCTTGCGGTGCGAGGCCAGCGCTTCGCGCGTGGCCTGCGGGGCTTCGCGCAGCGTCTTGACGCTGAGCGCACGTTCGTTGGTGGACGCGGCGATCGCGAGCTGCGAGGCCATCGCGGCCACCGGCGCGTCGTCCAGCGTGACCCAGACGTCGACCGAGCCGCTCAGGCGGGCCAGGCGGCTGTCGAGCACGTCGGTCTTGCCGCCGGGCAGCGAAATCTGCTGCACGCTGCGCGTCGGCGCGTCGGCGAGGGGTGCATCGTCGGCGGATGCGGTGTCGGGCGTACTGCCGCCGCCACCGCCGCCGCAGGCAGCGAGGACGAGCGCGGCAGTGACTGCCAGCCCGGCTTTCCAGGAAATTCGGATAGACACGAGACACTCCTTGTGGGGCACGTCCAACCCGATCCGTCCGACTGCTTCCAGCTGGACCGGGACGGCGCCGGAGACGGGTGCGTGCCCGGCGCCGTGCGTGAGGTTGATGGGAGAACGCATGCTCGGCGGCGTGTCCTCGCCGTGTCAAGCCGTGACAAAGCGTGCCCCCTATCCCTAGGGGGACCGGAAAACCCTGGGTCGTCGGACCTCGCCCCGCACGGTCGCGAGCGCAGTTGTCGCGCACTCTCCGATCGGGCGGGTATGCTCGCTGCATGAAGACCCTGGCCCGTTGGTTCCTGCTCGCCGCCTCGCTGTTGCTGCTGGCCCACTTCTACCCCGGCGTCAGCGTCAGCAGCTTCGGCTCGGCGCTGCTGGCTGCGCTGGTGCTCGGCCTGCTGAACGCGCTGCTGCGCCCGCTGCTGGTGCTGCTGACGCTGCCGGTGACGGTCCTCACGCTCGGGCTGTTCCTGTTCGTGATCAACGCGCTGATGTTCTATTTCGCGGCGCAGCTGCTCAGCGGCCTGGCGGTGGCCGGCTTCTTCGCGGCCTTGATCGGATCGCTGATCTACAGCCTGTGCGGCGTCGTGATCGACACCGCACTCGAGGCGCTGTTCAAGAACTGACCGCCGCCGCGCGCGGCGCCTTCAGCATCGCCTTGATCCCGCGCACCGCCTGCCGGATGCGCGCCTCGTTCTCGATCAGCGCGAAGCGCACGTGGTCGTCCCCATGGTCGCCGAAGCCGATGCCGGGCGACACCGACACCTTGGCCTGGGCCAGCAGCTGCTTGGCAAACTCCAGCGAGCCGAGCGCGCGGTACGGTTCCGGGATGCGCGCCCAGATGTACATCGAGGCCTTGGGCGTCTCGACCGGCCAGCCGGCCTCGTGCAGCCCCTTCACCAGCACGTCGCGCCGGCGCTGGTACTGCGCGGCGATGTCCTTCACGCACTGCTGGTCGCCCTCGAGCGCGGCGATCGCGGCCACCTGCAGCGGCGTGAAGGTGCCGTAGTCGTGGTAGGCCTTGATGCGTGCCAGGGCGGCCACCAGGTCGCGGTTGCCGACCATGAAGCCGATGCGCCAGCCGGCCATGTTGTAGCTCTTGGACAGCGTGAAGAACTCGACCGCCACTTCCTTCGCGCCCGGCACCTGCATGATCGACGGCGCCTTCCAGCCGTCGAACACGATGTCGGCATAGGCCAGGTCGTGCACGACGAAGATGTCGTGCTTGCGCGCCAGCGCCACCACGCGCTCGAAGAAATCCAGCTCGACGCACTGCGCCGTCGGGTTGCTCGGGAAGCCGAGCACCATCATCTTCGGCTTCGGGTAGCTGCCGCGGATCGCGCGCTCCAGCTCGGCGAAGAAGTCGACGCCGGGGACCAGCGGCACCGAGCGGATGTCGGCGCCGGCGATCACCGCGCCGTAGATGTGGATCGGATAGCTCGGGTCGGGCACCAGCACGGTGTCGCCGCGGTCCAGCGTCGCGAGCATCAGGTGCGACAGGCCTTCCTTGGAGCCGATGGTCGCGATGGCCTCGGTGTCCGGGTCGATCTCGACGCCGTAGCGGTCGCGATACCAGTGCGAGATCGCGCGGCGCAGGCGCGGGATGCCTTTCGAGGTGGAGTAGCCGTGCGTGTCCGGCCGCTGCGCCACCTCGGCGAGCTTGGCGACGATGTGCGGCGGCGTGGCCCCGTCGGGGTTGCCCATGCTCATGTCGATGATGTCTTCGCCGCGCCGGCGCGCGGCGGCGCGCAGCTCGGCGGTGATGTTGAAGACGTAGGGGGGAAGGCGGTCGATGCGCGCGAAGCGGCGCTGGCCTGCGGGAGAGGACATGGAATGACTTTCACGTGAGCGCCCGGAACCGTCCGAGCGACGTGAGCCGCGCATGAGGCGCGGCCCGGCGCGGCCCGGCGCGGATGGTAGCCGAGGTCAGCGCGGACGGGCGGGCTTGCCGGCCGGCCGGACGCCGGCGCCGCGCACCTCGAACTTCACCGCCTGCAGCAGCGCGCCGTCCTGTCCCGTCAGCTTCAGCTCGTGCCGCCCCGGCCACGGCGCCCAGTGCAGCCGCTCGCCCTGCCCCAGCCGCTTGCCGTCCATCCACCAGGTGCCGCCCTCGCCTTCCAGCACGATGCGCTGCGCGGCCGGCGGCATGTCGGGGTCGATCGCGAAGATGCTGCCGTCGCGCGGGCTCGCGATGCCGAAGCGCTGCGTGCCGCRCACCTGCGCGCCGGCGCTCCAGCGCGGCTGCTCGGTGCCGGCGACGAAGAACTCGTCGCGCGCCGCCTCGCGCTGGTCGTCGAAGCGGATCGCGGCCGACACCACGCCGGCCGGCGGGGCGGTGCGCTTCGACGGCGTGCCGTCGTGCAGGAAGCGCACCAGCGCCTGCCACACCGGCGCGGCGCCGCTGACGCCGCTCACGTCGTGCATCGCCTCGCCGCTCGCGTTGCCCACCCACACGCCGACGGTGTAGCGGTCGGTGAAACCGACGCACCAGTTGTCGCGCATGTCCTTGCTGGTGCCGGTCTTCACCGCCGCAAAGCCCTTCGTCACCAGGCTGCTGTCCAGGCCGAAGGTGCGCGCCCTCGCCGCGTTGTCGGCCAGGATGTCGGCGACGAGCCAGGTCGCCGCCGCGTCGGCCACGCGCTTCGGTGCGGGCGCCGGGCCGCGCAGCGCCGGCGGCGTGAACATCCCGCCGTTGGCCAGCGCGCGGTACGCATTCGTCAGCGCCAGCAACGTCACGTCGGCGCTGCCCAGCGCCAGCGCATGCCCGTAGTAGCCGCCGCTCTCGGGCAGCGCGAGGCCCAGCGCATTGAGCCGCGCCACCAGCGCGTCCGGCCCCAGCATCGCGCCGACCCGCACCGCCGGCACGTTCAGGCTGGCACCCAGCGCGGTGCGCGCGCTGACCCAGCCCTTGAACGCATGGTCGTAGTTCTGCGGCAGGTACAGGCCGTTGCCGGTGGCCAGCTGCGCCGGCGAATCGTCGAGCAGGCTGGCCGGCGTGATCAGCCGGCGCTCGAAGGCCAGCTCGTAGACGAAGGGCTTCAGCGTCGAGCCCGGCTGGCGCCGCGCCAGCACGCCGTCGACCTGGGCCGCATCCGACAGGCCGCCGCTGGAGCCGACCCATGCGCGCACCTCGCCGCTCGCGTTGTCGAGCACCACCACCGCGCCGTCCTCGACATTGCGCCCCGACAGCTCGGCCAGTTGCCGCTGCAGCGTGGTCACCGCGAAGCGCTGCAGCCGCGCATCGAGCGTCGTGGCTTGCGTCGGCTTGTCGCCCAGCACCACCTGGCGCGCGAAGTGCGGCGCGAGCTGCTCGCCCAGCGGCATGCCGCCCTGGCGCATCAGCGCGGTCTGCGCCAGTGCGGTGACGCCCTTGCAATCGAGCTTCTGCAGTTGCAGCACGCCGCAGGCGCGCTGGGCCACCACCGCCGGGGCCGCGTTCGGCCCGCGCAGCAGCGCCGCGGCGATCGCGGCCTCGTCGACGTCCAGCCCGCTGGCGTGCTTGCCGAACAAGGTCTGCGACAGCGCGTCGATGCCGACCACCTCGCCGCGAAACGCGACCCGGTTCAGGTAGGCCTCGAGGATCTCGCTCTTCTTCCAGCGCGCATCCAGCCGCGTCGCGGTGACGGCCTGGCCGAGCTTCTGCGCCACGCTGCGCCCGCCGGCCGGCCGCGCCAGGTCGTCGTCGAGCAGGCCGGCCAGCTGCATCGTCAGTGTCGACGCGCCGCGCGTGCGCGTGTTCCACAAGTTGGCCCAGGCGCTCTTCGCGACCGCGCCCCAGTCGACGCCGCTGTGCTCGTGGAAGCGGCGGTCCTCGCTGAGCACGATGGCCTGCAGCAGCGCCGGCGAGATGTCCTGCAGCGGGACCCAGGCCAGCCGGCGCGCGCTCTTGTCGACGCGCACCGTCTGCAGCGGCGTGCCGTCGCGCGCCAGCAGCGTGACGTCGGACGGCTTGTACGCCGCCTTCACCTCGTTGAAGGTCGGCAGCGCCTGCGCCGCGCCCGCTGCAAGCAGCAGCGCAGCGGTGCAGGCGTGCCATCTCACGGCGCGACCTCGATCAAGGCGTTCGGCAACTCGCCGAAGCTCTCGGGCGCATACATCGCCTCGACCCGCGTCGGCGGCAGCGCGAAGCGCCCCGGGTTGTTCAGGCGCACGGTGTACTCGATGACGTGCTTGCCGCGCGGCAGGTGGTCGTAGTAGCTGCGGAAGGCCTCGAAGCTGCGTTCCTCGTAGACCGGCCAGCTGCCGCTGCGCTTCTCGCCCTGCGTCGCGACCGCGCTGTCGCGGCCGAGGCCCGAGCCGAGCAGCGTCGCACCGCCCGGCACCGGGTCGCTGACGACGACCCAGGTCATGTCCGACTGTGCCTCCACCTCGATCCGCACGCGCAGCACGTCGCCGCGCGACCATTTCGTCTTGTCCGCCTTGTCCTTCTGCTCGACCGCCGTCACCGTGCGCACCAGGCTGTAGCCGGCGCGGATCGGTTCCTTCAGCGGGATGGCCGCCAGGCTTTGCACCGTCAGCCACGGCTTGCCGCTGCCTTCCTGCACGACGCCCAGCGTGCCGGGCTTGTCGGGCCACGGCAGGTTCACGACGCCGCCGTCGGCCGACTTGCTCCAGTCGATCGCCAACGGCGCGCCGCCGGTGTTCGCGACCGTCCTGCCGGCCACCTTGGCCGACTCGAACTTCGCCGAGAACTTGTCCAGCGCCAGCGAGCCCCACAAGTTGGCCGTCGTCGTCAGCCACGCGCCGCCGCGCTGCCGGCCCAGGCTGCCGACCACCATGCGCGGAAGGTCGTCGCGCCAGGCCGGGTCGTCGAGCACCGCCAGGATCAGCCGCGCCGCGTTCGCGTCGGCGCTGTCCATCAGCCACCACCAGAAGTCGTCGCCCTCGTTGCTGAAGCGCAGCGTCGTGCCGGCATAGGTCAGCCGGCTGCGCAGGATCTGCTGCGCCTCCTCCAGCCGCTTCGCTTGTTCGGGCACGCCCGGCACGCGGCGCAGGATGTTCAGCCAGTCGATGACCGCGGCGGTCGGCCACTGGTTCGGCGTCAGGTTGATCGAACCCAGCATCTTCGGCTGCGCACGGCCGTAGCGCGACAGCGCCTCGACCGCGGCGAGCTTGCGCACGTCCAGGTCGGCGCGCGGCGACCAGAACTTGCGCTCGATGCGGCCTTCGACGAAGGCGCCCAGGCCGTCCAGCATGCTGTCGCGCGCGGCCGGCGGCAGCTCGAAACCGGCCTCGTGCGTGGCCGCCAGCACATAGGCCGTCAGCCGGTCGCTGCCATGCGGCCCGTCTTCGGCGCGCGGCGGGAAGTAGCTGGCCAGCCCGTCGCTGTCGAGGTAGGTCGGCAGCGCGTTCGCGACGCCGGCCCACAGCTTCGCGTCCTTCAGCCCGACCGACTTCGAGGTCTTCTGCTCCAGGCAGATGAACGGATAGGTCTCGAAGAAGCGCCGGATGCCGGGCAGCGCGCCGCTCAGCTTCGGCTGCACGCCGACGTTCAGGCCGCCGCGCTTGGCACCCGCCTGCGGCAGCGCATCGGCCGGCGCCGCCACCGGCAGCGTGAACGGGCCATCGAGCTGCGACAGCGTGGCCTGCAGCACGCGCACCGGCACCGCAGCGCTGACCAACTGCGTGACTTTCAGCTTGTCCTGCGCCTTGTCGCCGGCCAGCTCCTGCGCACCGGCTTCCCACGCGATGCTGAAGACGTCGGCCGGCACGCTGACCGGCCACACCAGCTCCTTCGCGCCCCCGGCCGGCAGCACCACCTCCTGCGGCGCCAGCTCGATCGGCGTGCGCACGATGTCCGCCCCGCGTTCGCCGCCGCCGTTCGCGCTGCCGGCCAGCGTCGCCCGCACCTTCATCTCGTGCGTGGTGGTGTTGCGCAGCGTCAGCATCGCGCTGAACTGGTCGCCGTCGCGCACCAGCGGTGGCAGGCCGGACAGCACCTGCAGGTCCTGCGTGACGCGGATGCTGGTGCTGCCGGTGCCGAACTGCTGCAGCCCGGCATCGGCGATCGCGACAAGCCGGAAACTGGTCAGCGAATCGTTCAGCGGCACGTCGACCACCGCCTCGCCGTTCGCATCCAGCGCCACCTGCGCCTTCCAGACCAGCAGGGTGTCGAACAGCTCGCGCGTCGCGTTCTTGCCGCCGCCGCCGCCGGCCGCCACCGCCTTGCGGCCGTAGTGGCGCCGGCCGATGATCTCGCTCTGCCCGGTGCTGGTCTCCACGCCCAGCGCGCGCGGCTGCAGCATCGCGCCCAGCAGGTCCCAGGAGTCGTTGGCGCGCAGTGCCAGCAGCCCCTCGTCGACCGCGGCGAAGGCGACCTCGGTGTTGGCCAGCGGCTTGCCGTCGTGGACCACCTTGATGCGCGCCTTGGCGGTCTGGCGCACCGCGTACTGCGGCTTGTCGGCCGTCACGCTGACTTGCAGCTGGTGCTCGGACAGGCCCACCTTCAGCGCCGCGATGCCGAGCTTGAAGGCCGGCTTCGACAGGTCGACCATCGCGGTCGGCGCCTGGTATTCGCGGCCCTCGTACCAGAACGAGCGCACCCAGTTCAGCGGTTCCTTCCAGCCCCAGGTGAAGAACGAATACCACGGCACCTCGCGGATGCGCCCACGCAGCACCAGCACGTTGACATAGACGTTCGGGCCCCAGGCCTTGTCGATCTTCAGCTCGACCGTCGGGTCGTCGCCGCGCAGCGTCAGCACCTGCGTCGCGATCACGCCCTCGCGCTCGACGCTGACCAGCGCCGTCGCCTCGCGGAACGGCATGCGCACCTGCAGCCGCGCGGTCTCGCCGGGGTTGTAGCTCTTCTTCTCGGGCAGCACGTCGATGCGGTCGTCGTTGTCCTGCGCGAACCACAGCTCGCCCTGCTTCGTGACCCAGACGCTGGTGGCCGACTCGGCGAGGTTGCCGGCCTTGTCCTTGGCCTGTGCGATCAGCTCGACCTGGCCGGCGTTCTCGAGCGCCGCATCGCACAACAGCAGGCCGCGGTCGTCGGTGCTGCCGCTGCACACCGGCCCCAGCTCCTTCACCTCGGTGCGGTTGTCGTAGGCATAGAAGCCGCCGACCATGCGCTTGCGCGTGCTGATCACCTGCGACAGGCGGCCGCGCACCTCGACGGCCTGGCCCTTCAGCGGCTTGCCGGCGGTGTCCAGCGCCAGCACCTGGAACTTGACCTTGCCGCGCGCGCTCGCCCACGAGCCGGTCTTCAGCCCCAGCACGACGGCGCTCGGCCACAGCGCGACGGTGGCCGATGCGGTCTGCACCTCGCCGTTCGGGTCGTTGAAGGTCACCTCGGCGACCAGCTCGCTCGGGCGCTTGATCGCCGGCAGGTCCTTCACCGCCAGGTTGGCGGCGCCGTCGCGGTCGGTCGTCAGCGCGAGCTTGTCGGCGACGACGCGGGCGCCGCCATTGCCGGCCACGCCCTCGTCATCATCACTGCGCTCGGCCTGCTTCGGGTCGCGCGGCGGCTCGAAGCTGAACTCGTCGTAGCCGGCGAAGCCGCTGCTGCGGTTGCGCAGCAGCGCGGTCAGCCGCGCCGGCGCCTGCGCCATGCCGCCGCCCGAGAAGTAGTTCAACTGCACCGCGATCGGCAGCTCCTTCGGCGCCACCGCCACCTCCTTCGGCCCGCTGACGCGCGCATCGACCAGCGGCAGCCGGAACTCCTCGACGCGGAAGCTGCCGCTGGTCCAGCTGGCGCGCGGGTCGCCGGCGGCCGCGCCTTCACGCTCCAGCAGCACGTCGTAGACGCCCAGCTTGGCGGCCGGCGGGATGTTCCAGCTCGAGACGGCATTGCGTGCGCCGTTCCAGCTGAGCGGCAGCGTGACCTCCTGGCCGCTGCCCTGGTGGACGATCTTCAGCCGCGTCGGCAAGCGGTCGGCCGGCAGTGCGGCCAGGCCGGCACTGGTCTCGCGCCGCATGAAGTGCTTCATCGACACCGTCTCGCCCGCGCGCAGCAGCGTGCGGTCGAACACGGTGTGCGCCTGCATGTCGGGCTGCGGGTCGTTGCTGGTCGGGAAGTTGAAGCGCCAGGTCTCGATGCCCTTCTGCCAGCTGCTGAAGACGAAGGCGGTGTCGGTCAGGCCCTTGGGCGTGGGCTTGCGCGCGGTGACGAAGTAGCCGGCATCGGCCGGGCACTCGCCGCCGCGCATGGCCAGCGCCTGCGCGACGCGCGCCAACCCGTTCGCATCGGTCGTGCCGGACCACAGCCGCTGGCCGCGGCAGTCGTTGACGGCGACGTCGGCATCGGGCACCGGCTTGCCGCGGTCCAGCGTCGTGACCCACACCAGGCTGTTCTCGCGCCCGAGCTTGAAGTGCACGCCGAGGTTGGTGACCAGCACGCCGGCGCGCACGTACATCGGCGCCTTCTTGTCGAGCAAGGCCTCGCCGAGCCGGCGCGACTCGATCTCGACCACGTGGTAGCCGGGGTCGGCAATCGGAATGCCGACCACCTCGAACGGGCGCGGGTCGCCGCCGTTCAGCTGCGGCAGGTCCATGCGCTTGACGTCGGCGGCGGCGTTCAGCAGCGACAGCTCGCGGGTCTCGACCACGCGCTCGCGCCGCACCTCCTTGCTGCGGCCCTTGGCGTCGGTGACGCGCTCGACCTCATAGTGCTGCGCGGCCGGCAGCCCGGCCTCCTTCGCGGTGAGGCGGCTCTCGTGGTAGCGCGCGACGCGGGCATACCACTGCAGCATGTCGGCATCCGAGCGCAGCGTCTTGATGCGCACCGCTCCGCCGCCGGCGGCCGTGCGCAGGTCGCCCTGCACGTGGCGCAGCGTGACCGGCAGCATCGCGTCGGCGTTCAGCTCGATGACGCCGAACGGCGCGGCGGCGAACTTGGCGATCGGCGGCGCGTCGCCGGTCGCCACCTTCAGCGGGAAGCTCGCGGCATTGGCCAGCGTGCGGCCCGACACGTCCTTCAGCTCGCGCGGCAGCTCGATGCCGAAGGACATGCGCTCGGGCAGCGGCGTCGGGAAGCGCAGGCTGTCGACCTCGGTCGCCTTGTCGTCGGCATCGAACTCGGGCGCCAGCGCCTTGCCGTCGGCGGGCTTCAGGCGGATGGCGGCGGCGAGCTCGCGCGGCAGCGGCGACGAAAAGCGCAGCGTCAGCGGGCGGATCGGCAGGCACGGCGCCTCGGCACGCTCGCGCTCGCAGCTGAACTCGGCGGTGAAGGCCTTGCGCACGCGGTAGTTCWGGCGCTGCTCGGTGCGCGTGACGACCTTCGGGTTGACCTGCGCCGCGATGCCGGCGCCCCACACCAGGCGCAGCGCGCTGTCGGGCGGCAGCGGGCGCTGGCAGGCCAGCACGACGATGCGCTCGGCCTGCTTCTCGAGCTGGCGCGCCTTGATCATCTCGTCGCGGATGGCGCCGCCGACGATGCGCACCGGCATGCGTTCGCCGACGCCTTCGACCTCGCAATGCGCGTTGGCGGCGACGCTCGCCTCGACCGCCGGGCCGCTGAGCTGCAGCAGGAAGTGCTGGTCTTCCTCGACCTGGTTGCCGGCGTACGGCAGCGTCGACACGACGGCCGGGCCGCCGGTGCTGAACGCGTAGTCGGTGCTGCCGGTGAGCGCACCGTTCAGCGGCTTCCAGTCGGCGCGCGCCTTCAGCGTGCAGCGCGTGCCGGGCGGCAGCGCCTCGCGGAAGTCGTACAGCCACACGCGGTCGTTGGCCCAGCGGCCCGAGCCGGCACGCACCGGCCCTTCGCACGCGACGTTGAACGGGTCCGGCAGCCGCAGGTCGCCGAACGGCACCACGGCCTCGGAGAACTTCACGGTGACCTGCCGCACCTGCGCGACTTCGCCCTGCGGGCTGACCGCTGCCACCGTGGCGGCCTGCGTCGGCGCCAGCCACAGCGCGAACGTGGCGGCACCGATGGCCCGGGCGATGAATCGTGGCATGCCGTCTCCTCCTGAAGTGCCGGGAGGATAAGCGACGGCGGGACGGTCAACCTTCCTGTCGACGATCCTCTTCCATCTGCCGGCGGCGCTGCACCTCGAGGTCGCGCAGCCGCGCGTCGATGATGGACGCGTCGATGAAGTCGACCTTGCCGCCCGGCGTGCGCGCCAGGCGCTGGCCGGCGCGCAAACGGTCGACCGCGCCGGTGAGGTCGCCGACCGCGTAGTGCGCCTCGGCGTCGGCGCGCAGCGAGCGCAAGCGCTCGCCCAGCTGCTCCCAGGTGCGGCTGAGCTGCTGCCAGGCCAGCGCGTCGGCCGGGTGCAGCGTGGTCCAGGTCTGCAGGTCGTCGGCGCTGCGCTTGACCGTCGGATCGGCCTTCGGCGATGCCAGCGCGACCTGCGCCTGCAGCAGCAGCACCGCGCGCGACGGCGGGCTGCCGGCCTCGAGGTAGGGCTTGAGCACCTGCGCGGCGCGCGGGCCGTCGCCGCGTTCGGCCAGCGACTGGGCCTGCAGCATCACGACCTCGCGTTCGGCCGCGGCATCGCTGCGCGGGCTGCCGCGCACCAGGCCGAGCGCGACCTGCAGGGCCGCATCGGCGCGCGCCCAGTCGCGCAGCATGGTCGAGGCCAGCGCGCTGGCGTAGGCGGAGTTCAGCCGCTCGGCGACGCCGGCGTTCGGCGCCACGCTGTCCTGCGACTGCGCGCGGCGCAGCGCGTCGGTGCGCGGATCCATCATCACGCGCGCCCGCGCCTGCGCCGCGACGTGGGCCAGCACGCTGACCGGCGGCACCGGCGCGGCGGTGCCCAGGCGCTGGCGCGCATCGCCGATGCGCTCGGTGGTGATCGGGTGGGTGCGCAGGTAGGGGAAGCCGCCGCTGTCGTTGAGGTGCGAGGCCTGGTCGAGCTTCTCGAACATCGCGGCCATGCCGCCGGGCGCGAAACCGGCACCGGTGAGCACGCCGAAGCCGATGCGATCGGCCTCGCGCTCCATGTCGCGCGAGAAGTTCAGCTGGCCCTGCACCGAGGCCGCCTGCGCGCCGGTGAAGATCGCGTTGGCGCCGTCGGTGCGGTTGCTGCGGGTGGCCGCCAGCACGCCGAGGATCATGCCGGCCAGCCCGAGCAGCGACTGGCGCCGGCTGTTGACCATGCCGCGCGCGATGTGGCGCTGCGTCACGTGTGTCATTTCGTGCGCGAGCACCGAGGCCAGCTCGTCGCGCGTGGCCGTCATCGCGATCAGCCCGAGGTGCACGCCGACGAAGCCGCCCGGCAGCGCGAAGGCGTTGACGGTCTTGTCGCGCACCAGGAACGGTTCCCATGCGAAGCGCTGGTCGGTCTCGGCGCCGATGTTGCCCTGGGCGCGGGCGGCGGCGACCAGCGGCTGCCAGATCGACTGCAGGTACTCGAGCAGCACCGGGTCGTCGAGGTAGTCCGGGTCCTGGCGGATCGATCGCATGATCTGGTCGCCCAGCTTGCGTTCGGTGCCGACGCTCAGGTCGTCGGACACGGAGTCGCCGAGGGCCGGCAGGTTGGCCTGCGCGTACGCCGGCATCCACGCGGCGCTGCCCAGCACGGCCAGCGCGCAGAGCGTGGCGGTGAAGCGGGCGGCGACGGACGGGCGGGATCTGGGGTTGAAGCGGGTCATCCGGAAGGCTGCAGGACGACTGCAGGAGCAAGGGCGGCCGGTCGCTATGATGCCAGCGCCACGTTGCCCGGATGTTTCCCCCCATGACCAAGCCCCTTCCACCAGTGCAGGCGGAACCCGCCGCGGCGCTGACGCACTTCGACGCGCAGGGCCAGGCGCACATGGTCGACGTGTCGGCCAAGGCCGAGACGCACCGCATCGCGCGGGCCAGCGGGGTGATCCGGATGCTGCCGGCGACGTTCGCGCTGATCGCCTCCGGCGGCGCGAAGAAGGGCGACGTGATCGGCATCGCGCGCATCGCCGCGATCCAGGCCAGCAAGCGCACCGCCGAGCTGGTGCCGCTGTGCCACCCGCTGCCGATCACGAAGGTGGCAGTCGACTTCGAGCTCGACGCCGCCGAGAACCTGGTGCGCTGCACCGCGCAGGTCGAGACGCTCGGGCGCACCGGCGTCGAGATGGAGGCGCTGACCGCGGTGCAGGTCGGGCTGCTGACGGTCTACGACATGTGCAAGGCGGTCGACCGGGGGATGGTGATGGGCGAGATCCGGGTGCTGGAGAAGCAGGGAGGGAAGTCGGGCGACTGGGCCGTGCCTACCTGAAATCCTCGTAGGTCAGCGGGCGATCCGGCGGCAGGCACTGGAACGGCAGCGGCGCCGCATCGGTGCGCGGCAGTGCGCAGGGTGCGAAGAACTCGTCCGACCCCGGGTTGTTGAACTCGCGCAGGCGCTGCGCGACATAGCGCGCGCGGTCGGTATCGCCGCTTTCGTCGAGGGCCCTGGCCCAGGCCATCATCAGGCGGGTGTCCAGCAGGTAGTGCGGCGCGCGCTTGAAGGCGGCCAGCGCCTCGCCGGGGTGTTCGACGGTGGTGCCGGCCGCGTAGTCGGCGTGGTGTGCGAACAGCCAGCTGCGCTGGCCGTCGGCGATGCGGTCCGGCAGCGGCGCAGCATTGATCGGCGGCGAGAAGATGACCACGACCCGCATGTAGTCGGTCACCGACACGATGGCGCCGAGGACGAGCAGGGCCGAGCCGATGCCCAGGGCCACCGACGCGCGCGGCATGGCGCGGGCAGCCGCGGCGCGGTCCTGGCCGACGCCCCCCAGGCAGATGCCGAGCGCGAAGGCCGTGGGCAGCAGGAAGTAGGCATACCAGAGGGGGTACTCGAGCATGCTGTGCACCGCCATCATCAGCACCATGGCGAGCGCGCTGCGCTGCGTCAGCACGTCGGCCGAGTGCGCCTGGCGCGACGCGGCGAACGCCTTCCACAGCGCCCACAGCAGCAACCCGATGATCAGCAGTGCCAACGGGATGCCGAGCTCGACGAGCAGCTGCAGCGGCAGGTTGTGTGTGTGGTCGAAGAATGCACCCGGCCGGCCGGGGAAGGGCGTCAGCGTCCATGCGAAGTTGAACTCGCCCCAGCCGACGCCGAACCACGGATGCTGCGCGATCAGCGACAGCGCGTTGGCCCAGATGCCGAAGCGCGAGCTGGAGGGATCCGAGCGGTGGATCTGCGAATCGCCGGCGAAGGTTTGCGCGCCGGCCGTGGCAAACATCCATGCCAGCACGTACAGCACCGGCGCCAGCCACAGCAGCATGCGCGTGAAGCGCGACAGGCTGCGGTCGGCGATCCCCCACACGGCCAGCAACAGCACGCAGACCATGCCGGTGCGGGACACCGTCAGCACGACGCCGAGGACCAGCGCGCCCATGGCCACGAGCGACACGGCGCGGCCCACGGCCAGCAGCGGACCGCGCGGACGCTCGATCCAGGCTTCGTGCAGGCACACCAATGCCGCGAGCGACCACACGAGCAGGCTGCTCAGGTGGTTGGGCTGGCGCAGGTTGCCGCCGGCCCGCCCCGGCGTGGCGGGGTGGGCGATCCAGTTGCCGTCGGCCCATTGTGGTGCGAACGACTGGACCCCGGCCACCGCGAGGCTGAGCAGCCCGGCGATGAACATGGCGACGCAAAAGGCCCGGAAGACCGGATCGCGCTGGTCGAGCGACCTGCCGACGGCTACGCCGACCGCCAGCACGACGACGCTGGCAAGGATCATCCCGGCGGACGACAGCGCCAGCGGCCACGGCAGGCCCGAGACCCCGCCGGCAGCCAGTGCCGAGAGCGCGAGGATCAGCAGGGCCGCGGTGGCCGCCAGCGACGGCGCCGCATCGCGCCGCGCACCGGCCTGCAGCGGCACCGTGGCGCACAGCACCAGCGCCAGAACGCCCCATCCCGCCAGTGCCGCCGCCTGGTTCAACAGCGTCGCCGACGGAGGAACGTTGAAGGCGAGCAGCGAGGGAACGGCGATGGCCGCCAGGGCGAGACCGCCGACGAGGGCCGGCTCGGCGCGAGAGGAAGAGGTCATCCGGGAATTCTGCCCGAGGCGCCAGCAAGTAAACTTGCCGACCGGTCAGTGCCCTGGAGGAGCGCAAATGCTGAAATGGTTGGACGCGAAGGAAGAACAGGCCTTCGGCACACAGCTGGCGAAGTTCTACATCGAGCGCGTGCCCTTCGAGTCGCCGTTCAGCACCAAGCAGTTCGCCACCAAGACGCAGGAGGTCCTGAAGAAGGTCGACCTGCAGGTGTTCAACTTCAAGACCGGCCGCTCGATGAACGTCTACAAGAAGGCCAAGCTCGGCAATGCGTTCAAGTGGGTGCTGCGCGACGCCGGCTACGACACGGAGTACGTCGACGGCCTGACCGAGTGGCTGATGCACCGGCTGTGAGCGGCGCAGCGGGCGGGGGCCGGCGGTGACGGGCTGGCTCAGGAGACTGCTGGCACGGGATCGCAGCGCAGCCACGCCTGCAGATGACGGCGGCGCCACCGCGGCAGCTCACATCCAGGATGGAAATGCCTTGCTCGGCAATGGCCGACTCGAGGAGGCGGCCGCACGCTATCGCCTGGCCGCGGAGGCTGCACCGCACAATGCCGATGCTCACGTCAATCTCGGTTTCGTGCTGCTCGAATTGAACCGGCCAGCCGAAGCCTTGCCGGTGCTGCGCCAGGCCGCAGTGCTCGCGCCTGACTCGGCCGATGCGCACTACCTGCTCGGCACCGCGCTGGCGAAGCTGCATCAGCCAGCGGCTTCGGTCCCGGCCTTCGAGCGGGCGCTGGCCCTCAACGGGGATTTCGTCGCCGCGCATCGCGACCTGGCCAAGGCCTTGCACGACATTGGCCAGCATGCGCGTGCAAAGGCGCTGTTGCACACCGCAGCGGCGCTCGACCCGCGCTCGCCCGATCTGTACCTCTTTCTCGGCAACATCGCGCTGCACGAGATGGAACTCGATGCTGCACTGGCCAGCTACGACCGCGCGCTGGCCATCGAACCCAAGCTTGCCGTGGCGCTCAGCAACAAGTCGCAGGCTTTGCTGCAGCTCAGCGATTTCGATGGCGCGGCAGCGGCGGCACGGCGTGCCCTGGCGCTTGATCCTTCCTTGCATTTCGCCCGCAGCAACCTGCTGATGACGCTGTCCAGCGATGGTCATACGTCGCCACAGGCATACCTGGAGGAAGCGCGTCGCTACGGCGAGGCGGTGACGCCCGCGACGATCTTGTCGACGGTCCGCCGAACCGGTGGGTTGGCCGGTGCGGGCCAGCCGTTGCGGATCGGCTTCGTGTCCGCCGACCTTCACAACCACCCGGTCGGGTTCTTCCTGGACAGCGTGCTGGCGCACTGGGACCCCAGGGGGAAGATGGATGCGATCGCCTACAGCAACCGGGCCGCAGGCGATGAGCTCACGGCCCGGCTCAAGGGACGCTTCAGCGAATGGCACGACATTTCCAGCCTCGACGACGACACGGCGGCGCGCAAGATCGCCGCGGACCGCATCGATGTGCTGGTCGACCTGTCCGGCCACACCGCGGAGAACCGGCTGCCGGTATTCGCGCGGCGTCCGGCACCGGTCCAGGTCAGCTGGTTGGGGTATTGGGCGAGCACCGGCGTGCCGGCCATGGACTGGCTGATTGCCGATCCGGTCTCCGTGCCACCGGAGCAGCGCGGATTCTTCAGCGAGTCGATCTGCTACCTTCCCGACACCCGCCTGTGCTTCACGGCGCCGGGGGGCGACGGTGTGCCCGAAGTGGCAACGCCACCGGTCGTCGCCAAGGGCCATGTCACGTTCGGATCCTTCCAGCGCCTCACCAAGCTCCATGATGCGGTGCTGACGCTGTGGGCCCAGGTGCTGGCGGCAGTGCCGGGTTCGCGCCTTCGGTTGCAGTCGAAGCAGATGCAGGATCCGACAGCACGCCGGCAACTGCTCGCACGGCTGCAACGGGTCGGCGTCGACGCCCGGCGCGTCGAGCTGGTGCCGGCGAGCGCGCGTCTGGCCTACCTGGCGGCCCACGCCGAGATCGACATCCTGCTCGACACCTTTCCGCACAGCGGGGCGACCACCACCTGCGAAGCCCTGTGGATGGGCGTTCCCACCGTGACGCTGGCCGGGTCGACGATGCTGGCGCGCCAGGGTGCGAGCCTGCTCGGCTGCGTGGGTCTCGCGGACTGGGTGGCGCGCGACGAGGCACACTATGTCGAGTTGGCGGTTCGCCACGCGGGCGACATCGACGCGCTGGCTTGCCTGCGCGCCGGGTTGCGCGAGCAGGCTGCAGCGTCACCATTGTTCGATGCCGGACGCTTCGCGGCACATCTGCAGGCGGCGCTGCGCATCATGGCCGGCGTCGACGAATCGGCCGCCTGAGCCGATTCCCATGTCTTGAATCTTGAACTTCTAGAAAGAAACCGATGATCCTGACCCGCTTGCTGCGCCGCTTGTTTTCATCCAGACCGCTGCAAGGCGATCACGTTTTCGGCCAGCTGCAGCGCACGGCTTCGAATGCCGCGGTGAAACTGCCGGCGCTGTCGACCCCGGCACCGGATCGCGTCCCCAACTTCTTCTTTCCGATCCTCTGGTCGACTCGCAACAACGAGGCTGTCGCGTCATCGGCGCGAACGATTGCCGACTTGGTGAATGACGGTCACTATTTCGGCGACAACCTGCTGACCTGGGGCCGCAACATGTCGATGCTGGACGACCAGCCGTTCGTGCAGGCCTGGAAGACCAATATCGAGAGCGCTGCCGACCAAGCGATCCTGTGGCGGCGGTATGTGCTGGCCTGTGCCGCGTACCACTGCGTTCAGCTGGGTGGCGATTTCGTCGAATGCGGCGCCTACACGGGCGTCGGCATGAAAACGGTGATGGACTACCTCGGAGGAACGGACTTTCCGCGCACCTTCTGGGGCTATGACCTGTTCGAGCACGATGACACGATGCTGCACCACGCCATGCCCGAGCATGGAGCAGGGTTGTATGAGCGCGTACGACAGAAGTTCGCGGCTTACCCGCAGGTGAACCTGTTGAAGGGAACAATCCCCGATGTCTTTGCCCAAGGCTGCCCCGAGAGCATCGCCTACATGCACATCGACCTGAACCAGGCACCCGCGGAGATCGCCGCGCTCGACCATCTCTTCGACCGCATGGTGCCGGGGGGCGTGCTGATCCTCGACGACTACGAATGGGCAGGCCCCTACCGCGTACAGAAGCTGGCGGAGGACGTGTGGTTCGATGCGCGCCAGTACCGCGTCATGCCGCTGCCCACGGGTCAGGGCCTGGTGATCAAGCGCTGAGCTTCACGGCGCAGGCCAAGTCACTTGGAGGAGGGCGGGCTGCCGGACGGCCAGCGCGGCCCACAACACCTGCATGTTCCGGCATCCCGGCTCCGTCTCGAGTTTGCAGATTCGTCGGAGTACCTGCGCCGACTCGTCAGGCCGCTGATTCAAGGCCAGGGCCGCTGCAAGGCGGACCATGTTCGGCCCGGAAGGAAAGCGGGCAACGACTCTGCGCATCTCTGCAAGTTGGGCCTCGGTCATGTTCTCTCGCTCGGGCGTCCGCCCCAGTCGCAGCACTGCGTCCAGATGGGTGAGCATGCGAATCGGCGCCGCATCAGGACGGGACTTGCCGAGGCCGATGCGGGCCTGCTCGAATCGCAGCATCCGCATCTTCTGCTCGATGGCGAAGTAATCGAGAGACACCACGACGAGGACGCCCGTCGCACAGCACAGCAGCAGTGGCGACACCCACACCGGAGTGGCGCGCACCGATGCCGGCAGGACGTTCGCACACAGCAATCCGCACAACATGCCGGCCGGCAGCAGGAAGTAGGTGTACGCGAGCGGAAATTCCACCTGGGCGTGGACCAGCATCGCCATCAAGCCGGCAAGTGCGAGCAAGGTGGTCGAATCAGCCGTATGCCTCACGGTGCGCCACAGCCAGGCGCAGAGCCAGGCAACCATCGCCAGGCCCAGTGGCACGCCGTTCCAGACCAGCAGGTCGAGAACCAGGTTATGGCTGTATGCCAGCACTTCATGCGTGGCCGGAAACCCGGCAACGACGGCATATTGAGCCACGCCCGATCCCATCCAACCGTACCCCTCCCAGGGTTGCAGCTGCAAGGCAGCCACCATCTCGCGCCAGTGGATGAGGCGATTTCCGGTTGACTGCTCTCTCAACACCGCATCGCGTGCGACCGATTCGCCCAGCATCGGATCGAGAAGCGTCCACGCCAGTTGAGCCAACGCCAGCAGTGCCACGCCGACAGCCAGGTGCCGCAGGCCGAGGCGGCCGGTCCAAGCACGGCGCTTGCAGATGGCCAGCGCCAGGATGACCACCAGTTCGAGCCAGGCGACACGGGCTTGCGCCAGGACGAGGCCGAAAGCGAGCAGTCCGGCCAGCAGCACGCTGGCCAATGTGCCGATGCGTCGGCGATCGAACAGGCAAGCGGTAGCGAGCAACCCCAGTACCAGCAGCGTTGCCAGCAGGTTGGGTTGGAGCAGGTTCGCGTACGGTCTCTCGTGCGGAATGAGTTGGTTCACCAGCATCGGCAAGTCATCCGGCACCAGCCATTGACACAGGGCCATTGCGGAAGAAGCGATGGCCCCGAGCAGCGCTGTCCAGGCAGATGCTTCCAGTACGCGACTGCCCGACCACAGACGGCTCGCATGATGACCGGCGACAACCATCGCGGCGAACGAGAGCAGGTACAGGCTGGCCAGGATCGCGTCGCCGAGAAAACTCAGCGTGCCGGCCAGGAATTGCAGGAGCGGAATGGCGGCCATGGCCGCAGCGGCGACAGCCAGAGACGGCACGGCCGCAATCCGCCAGCGAAGGGCGTGCAGGATCGCCGTGCAGCCCAGCAGCGCTGCCATCGCCATGGCGAGTTCAGCATGGAACGCGGTCCATGGCAGTTCGTGGGTCGGCATCAGCCACGCCAGCGACGCGCAAACGGCGGCCCCCCAGAGCATGAGCCGTATCGGCGAATCCATCGGCCCGTGAACAGGCAATGCGGCGGGATTCAGAGTCATGTCGAAGGCAGTGAACGCTCAAGCAGAAAAGGCCTCCGAAGAGGCCTTTATCTGGTCAGCTAGGAACCGATTACTTGCAGCTGGAAGGCAGGTACTTCGCTTGGATCGTGCCGCTGCAAGACCAGGACACTTGGCCAGTCGACGTGTCGAAGTTGCCAACCAAGGTGATGTTCGAGCCAGAGATGGCGGGTTCGCTCTTGGCGATCGCGGTAATCGTGCCATTTGCGGTACCAGCGCTGCTGTAGGCCACGCTGGAAACCCATTGCGACTGTTGGCTGTTGATGACGCCCGACGTCGTGGTCGGCATGCCGCCGTAGCTGGCAGCTTGTTCCGAAATCGAGGTCTTGCCCGACGAAGCGGCCAGGATCACTTCGGAGACCTTGGCGCGGACCGTGTAGTCGCGGTAGGCCGGCAGCGCAACCGCTGCCAGGATGCCGATGATCGCCACGACGATCATCAGTTCAATGAGGGTAAAGCCTTGTTGGACGCGTTTCATGAGGAATGGCTCCTGAGTCGGTTGAGGAAAGAGACGGAACTGCCGCTCGCACTTCTCATTTGCAGCGTTCATGCCAACGCAATCCACCCCCCTAGAACGGTAATGCTCCGCGCTTTCGTGGTGCATCTGACACCGAAGCGACCAAACTTGTCATTCGACGACGTCTTCCGGGGCAGCTCGCCCGACGTTTTGTGTCAGGGCGTTAGAGTGCCGCCCATCTGCATCGGCAACAACGTGTTCGCGCCAGATCGCCTCGAGCGCATCCTCGAGCCGGCGGGCAAAGAGGCGCACGTCGAACAAAGCGGAGGCGGCGACCCGGCTTCTCATCGATTCGCGCAGGCGGACCAACGCGTCGATGTCGGTGGCGAGTTGCACGCCCTTGCGAACATAATCGCCGCGGTCCACCGCCACCCATTCCGGCAGGTCAGCCGCTCGCAGCATGGTCTCGCCCTGGCGCGAGATCATGGTCTCGCCGCACAGGGTCAGCGTGGGCACCCCCATCCACAAGGCTTCGCAGGTCGTCGTCCCGCCAGGAAACGGGAAGGTGTCGAGCACGATATCGATCTCTGAGTAGGTCTTGAGGTAGGCGTCGCGCGATACGGGGCCGCGGATCATCACGCGGTCAGCAGTGATGCCGACACGCGCCAGACGGGCCAGGGTCTGCTCGACGGCCTTCGCCCGTCCGGTCTGGACGCTCTGGATCAGCAAGCGCGAGCCCGGCAGCCGTTCCATGACCTCGCCCCACAGGCTGATGACATCGTCGGTGATCTTCGGCAGGCGCTGGAAGCAGCCGAACGTGATCACGCCGCGCTGCAGCGCCGGCAGCGGCTCGACCGGTGGCGTCGTATCGGCCGGCGGCGGCGTGAAGCACAGCCGCGTCTGCGGCAGCCGCCAGACGCGCTCGCTGAACTGCGCTTCGTTGCCGGGCGGCACGCAGCCCTCGTCGGCCAGGACATAGTCGATCGCGCTGACACCGGTACTCGCAAAGTAGCCCAGCCAAGTGATCTGCAAGGGCGCAGGGCGGTACGCGAAGACGCCCAGGCGGTTTTCAGCGCTGTGCCCGGACAGGTCGATCAGGATGTCGACTTCGTCCGACCGGATGCGGCGCGCCGCGGTCTCGTCGTCCAGGCCCTTGAGGACAACCCAGTGCTTGAAGCGCTGCTTGACCCGTGCCGTGAGCGCATCCTCCAGGCCTTGCGTGTGGTAGCCGACGAGTTCCAGCTTGCCGGGATCCAGGTGATTCAGGATGCCCTCGATGAACAACCCGACCGGATGCACCCGGAAGTCGCCGGACACGAAGCCGACGCGCAAGGGTCGGCCCGGCGCCCTGTCGCGCGGGGCTGCAGGAGGCAACGGTGCGCGCGTCAACTTGGCATCGAAGCGGCGCGCCTCGGCCAGGTACTGGTCCGGCGTTTCGTGGTCGGTGATCGCCAGATAGAACAAGAGGTTGCTGTGGGCGATCAGGTGATCGGGCCATCGCCGAAGGACTTCGCGATACGCCGCAATGGCGCGCTCCGTCGCACCCATGTCGCCCAGCGCGCTGGCCAGGTTGCATCGCGCGTGTGGATTGTCAGGATCCAGCCGGATCGCCTCCTCGTAGTGCTCGATAGCCTCGTCGATGTTGCCGAGTTTGGCCAGTGCGATGGCGAGGTTGCCATGGATCTCGGCAATTGGCTTGACCGACAGGCCCTGACGGTAGACGGCGATTGCCTCGCCGGCTTGACCATTCTCGTCCAGCACGAGGCCCAGATTGGCATAGGCACTCGAGAGGTCCGGCCGCAACGCCAAGACGCGGCGATAGTGCTCGACCGCCTGCACCGTCTTGCCCTGGGCCCTGCAGACCCCACCCAGCTCGCTCAGCGTGTCCGCGTTGCGTGGATCCAGTTCCAGCGCGCGCCGCAGAGCCACTTCCGCCTCGGCGTAACGGCCCTGCGCGTTGCGCAACATGCCCCATTTCACGTGAGCGTCGGCCAGCGTCGGATCCACGTCGATCGCCTGCTCGTAGCTCGCAATGGCTTCCTCGAACAAGCCCTGGCTGCGCTGCACGCTGCCGATGTTGGCGATGACCTGCGCATAGTCCGGCCGAAGTTCAAGTGCGCGGCGATAGTGCGCAATGGCGGCATCCGGCTGCCCTTCGGCGGTACAAACGTTTCCAAGGTAGTGGTGGAAGTCCGGGTTCAGCGGATTCCGCGCGATCGCTTCCTCGATGATGGCCCGGGCATCAGCAGCGTCCCCCTTCAGCGCCAGCATGCGGCACAGGTCGGCACGCGCCGGCTCGAAATCCGGCCGCAACGCCAGCGCCATGCGCATGTGCTCGACAGCTGCGTCGAGATCCGGCACGCTTTCGAGCGCCCCGGCCAGCATGTACTGCGCATCGAACGATTGCGGGTCGAGGGAAACGGCCTGCCGCAACTGCTCGGTCGCTTCAGCCGCTTCGCCGAGCTGTTGCAGTGCATAAGCCAGGTTGACGTGATGCGCCGCGATCTCCGGCTCCTTCGCCACCGCCGCCCGGAATTGCTGCGACGCCGCCAGCATCTGGCCGGCCTTGAGCAACTCCACACCCAGTTTCGACGGATCAACCGTCTCGCGTTCCGGTTCCGGTTCCGGCGCCATCGCCGCAGCAGCGCGTTGCGGCCCGCGCAACCAGTCGAAGAATCCCATAAACCCTCGGAGTCAACCCACGTCGATCACGTCGCCGGCGACGAGCATGCGAATCCGGTGGATGGTAGCAAGGCCCGCGATCTCGCTCATCACGGCGTCGGTCTCGCCCGGCTTGATGTGGGTGATGTGCACGTCGACGCTGTCCTTCAGCGATGCCAGTTCGTGGCCGAGCGC
The DNA here is from genome assembly GCF_056404395.1 of Rhizobacter sp. P2_D12. Lineage (NCBI taxonomy): Bacteria > Pseudomonadati > Pseudomonadota > Betaproteobacteria > Burkholderiales > Sphaerotilaceae > Rhizobacter > Rhizobacter sp. P2_D12. The sequence continues at coordinate 142,290 of NZ_JBFUEB010000002.1, forward strand.
GGCCGGGCACAGGTGCCGGCTGATGCGCGCCAGCTGCCGCTCGTCGTCGCTGAAGGCGGTCTCGATCACGAGGTGGGCCACCTTCAGCTGCGCCAGGCGCTCCCACAGCGGCGGATTGGGGCCGGTGTCGCCGGTGTAGATCCACCAGCCGTCCCGGCCCTGCAGGCCGAAGCCGACCGCCGGCACCGTGTGGGCCGCGCTCAGCACCTCGAAGGTCTTGCCGCCCAGCAGCAACTGCTGGCCGACCTCGAACGGCCGCAACTGCAGCACCGGCTGCTCGCGGCTGGGCAGGCGGGTGAAATCGGGCCAGATCACGCCGTTGAAGATGTGCTGGCGCAGCGCCTCGAGGGTCTGCGGCAGCGCGTGCACGACGATCGGCGGCCGGCCGGCGGCCATGCGCCGGCGCATCACGCTGTCGGCCAGCAGCCCGATCGACAGGATGTGATCGAGGTGCGAGTGGCTGATCAGGATGTGGTCGACTTGCGCCAGCTCGTCGAGCGAGAGGTCGCCGACGCCCGTTCCGGCATCCACGAGCACGTCGCGGTCGACCAGGAAGGCGGTGGTTCGGCTGCCAGCGGCAATGGCCCCGGAGCACCCGAGGACGCGTATTTTCATGGCGGAGGCAGAGGCGAGCGGCGCGGGCGGACCCGCAGGATGGAGCGCTCAATGCTGACCGTGACCGCCGCGCGATGCAAGGTGCGAAGCCGCGATTGGGGCCGCCTTGAACACCTCGATACCCGCCAGTCGGGGTCGACGTGAATTGCTTCACGCCGGCCGGGCTACAGGAAACCTTCGCCGGCGCCGAGCCTGGGAGTCAGGCCATCAGGCCTGCACGAACTGCATCTGCGTGCCGGCCAGCTCGATCACGTCACCGTTCTTCAGCGGCAGCGTGTCGCTGGACAGCGGGTTGCCGTTGATCGTCGGGCGGGTCGCGCCTTCGACGTGGGCGAACACGTAGCCGCCCGGGCGCTTCGTGATCGAGGCCACCTGCACGCCCGGCTTGCCGACGGTGGTCACGACCTTGGTCAGCGCGACCTCGCGGCCGGCGGCGGCGCCGTTGAGCACCTTGATCGTCGCCGGGTTGGACGACTGGCCCAATCCGCCGAAACCGGAGGCCGGGGCCAAGGTTTGCGCAAAGCCCTGGGCAGACGGCACCGGCGCGGCGCCCGGCTTCATGATCATCGTCTTCTCGTAGTCGGTGCCGTCCTCGACCAGGTACTTGATCTTGTACTTGCCGATTTCGACCGTGTCGTTGTGCGCCAGCAGCTGCTTCTTGACGGCCTTGCCGTTGATGTAGGTGCCGTTGGTGCTGTTCAGGTCTTCGATGAAGACGTCGGAGCCCACCATCTGCAGCACCGCGTGCTCGCCGCTGACGGCCAGGTTGTCGATCACGATGTCGTTGTAGGGCCGCCGTCCAAGGGTCGTCTTGTCCTTGGTGATCTGCACTTCCTTGATCACGACCCCGTCGAGCGATACGACCAACTTGCCCATGCTTGACCTCTAGTCTCTCTTGTATGTCTGGGCCCCTGTGGGCCGTTCGAAATGAGCTGGCAACCTCGGAGCTGGCAACCTCAACGCCGGAACGGCCACCAGGACCGGGGCGCAATGCTCTGGCCCCGTACCCGGACCAAGACCACCGCGATATTATCCTTTCCACCGGCGTCATTGGCCGCGTCAATCAGCGCGGCACCCGCCTCTTCGAGCGAGTCGTGCGCCTGCAACACCTGGCCGATGCTTTCGTCGTCCAGCATGTCAGACAGCCCGTCGGAGCACAGTAAGTAGATGTCTCCCGGCATCAGGTCGTGCAGGTGGGTCTCCAGCAGCACGGTGTCCTCGACGCCGACGGCGCGCGTCACCAGGTTCTTGTTGGCGGAAAACGCGGCCTGCTCGGGCGTGATCAGCCCCGAATCGATCTGTTCCTGCAGCAGCGAGTGGTCGTGCGTGATCTGTTGCAATCGGCCGGCGCGAAAGCGGTAGCCGCGCGAATCGCCGACATGGCCCATCAGCAGCCTGCCGTCGCGGAAGGCGCCGACCACCAGCGTCGTGCCCATGCCGGCGTACTGCGGGTTGGAATTGGCCGCGTTGAAGATCGCCCGGTTGGCGTTGTCCACGCAGATGTCCATCGCCCGGCGCACGTCGGTGTCGGACGCATTGCCCGACGCTTCCTGCAGCCAGCGGCCCAGTTCGGTCTTGATGAACGAGGTGGCCATGCCGCTGGCGACCTCGCCGGCGTTGTAGCCGCCCATGCCATCGGCCAGCACCACCAGGGCCGATGCCTCGTGCACCGCGACGGAATCCTCGTTGTTGTTGCGCGCTCGGCCGGTGTCCGTGGCACTGAAGAATTCAAGCGACATGGCGTTGGCGGACACGGGCAGAGTCATCGAACCTTCAAACCGAGGGGGTCAGGAATTGTGCCTTGGATCGGCTCGATCGAACTTGACGGTCGCGGCGAATCCGCTGGAATCGGGGGGTGCGGATCCTACAGCCGGCGCGGCCGGCAGGGCTTCCAGCGGTGGGGCGGCCTCCAACAGCGAGGCCACCTGGCGCAGGTCGGCGGCCAGCTGCCGCCCGTCGGCATAGCGCACTTCCGGGCGTTTCTCGAGCGCCAGCGTGACCACGTTGGCCAGCATCTCCGGCAGTTCCGGGCGCAGCGTGCGCACGTCGGCCGCCGGCTCGTTGGCGATCTGGTGCATCAGCGTGGCCATCGATTCCGAGCGGTGCGGCAGCAGGCCGGTCAGCATCTGGAACAGCAGGACGCCCAGCGAATAGAGGTCGCTGCGGCCATCGACCCGCAGCCCGGCGAGCTGCTCGGGCGACATGAACGACGGCGTGCCCAGCACCATGCCGGTGCGGGTGCGGCTGGAATCGGAGATGCGGGCAATGCCGAAATCGGTGACCTTCACCGCATCGGCCGCCAGGTCGACCATCACGTTGGCCGGCTTGATGTCGCGGTGCACCACGCCCTGGCTGTGCGCATAGGCCAGCGCCTCGGCGATGCGCGCCACGATGCGCAGCACCTGCGGCACCGGCAGCAGCCGCCCGGGCTGGCTGTGGCGTTGCAGGTCTTCGCCCTTCAGGTACTCCATCGCGATGTAGGCGAGCTCCTGGTCCTCGCCGGCGTCGTAGATGGTGACGATGTCCGGGTGCTGCAGCCGGCCGGCCGTCTCGGCCTCGCGGAAGAAGCGGCGGCGCGCCTCGGCCAGCTCGTCGCCCTCGAATTCCTGGCTCAGCGCCATCGTCTTGATCGCGACCTGACGGCCGATCTTGCTGTCGCGCCCCAGGTAGACGGCGCCCATCGCGCCGCGGCCGATCTCGCGCTCGATGCGGTAGCGGCCCAGCGTGCCGCCGCCGGCGCCAGGGCGGGTGGAGACCGCCGGTGGCGGCGCCGTCGCCGGGGCGGCGGCAGCGCCGGCCTCAGGCGTGCGACGGGCTCGCCCGCTTTCGAAACCCAGGTGGCCGGTGAGCAGGGCGGCCAGCGGCGCGGCCCACGACAGCCAGGCCGCAGCCGACAACAGGCCCCAGCCCAGCAAGGCCTGCACCACCGCCAACACCACCGTCGCGAGACGGCCGCGCCCTGCCGGCAGGCGCGGCAGGACCAGGCAGACGTGGGCGACGCTCAGTGCAAGCAGCACGGCCACGATCGCGATCGACGTTGTTCTTGCCAAGGCGATGGCCCGCACCGTGGGCCCCGTGGGTTGGAGCGGTCACCTTATCACAGCGACCCGGCTTTCAGCCCTCGGCCGCGGCCTTGGACGCACCACGCTTTTGCAGCCACAGCCCGACCACGACCACCAGCACCGCACACAGCCCGCCGACGATGAAGTCAGCCTCCGGGACGGTGGCGTGGAACCAGTCGCGGGTCGACGGGTCGCTGACGAACATCTCGCCGGCCAGGAAGCCCAGCAGCGCGGCGCCCAGCGTGATGATGATCGGGAAGCGGTCCATGATCTTCATCAGCAGCGTGCTGCCGGCGATGATCAGCGGGATCGACAGCGCCAGGCCGACGATCAGCAGCGGCAGGCGGGCATTCTCGGGCGCGCGGTCGGCGGCACCGGCCACGGCCAGCACGTTGTCGACGCTCATCACCAGGTCGGCCACCAGGATGGTGCGGATCGCCGCGCCCATCGTGCCGTGCGACTTGACCTCGCCGTCGTCCTCGGCATCGACCAGCAGCTGCACGCCGATCCACAGCAGCAGCACGCCGCCGATCACTTTCAGGTACGGCAGCTGCAGCAGCTGCACCGCGACGATGGTCAGCACGATCCGCATCACGATCGCGGCGGCGCTGCCCCAGAAGATGGCCTTCTTCTGCTGCTCCTGCGGCAGCGAACGCGCAGCCATCGCGATCACCACGGCGTTGTCGCCGGACAGCAGGATGTTGGCGGCGATGATGGCGCCGAAAGCGCCCCACAAGGCTCCTGACGTGAAGTCCATGGGTGGATCCTGTTGCTAATGTTGTTGACGGGAAAGGCGGAATTGTCTTTCACCCCGGACGCCGTGCGCTTCTGTAGTTTCCACAGCGGACGGGCGTCCGAAGCGAAAAGGGCCGCCTCGGCGGGCGGCCCTTCGCACGAGCGCGGAACGGCTTAGAGCAGGCCCTTCAGCAGCTTGCCCATCTCCGACGGGTTGCGCGTCACGGTGAAGCCGCAGGCTTCCATGATCTCCAGCTTCGCGTCGGCCGTGTCGGCGCCGCCCGAGATCAGCGCGCCGGCATGGCCCATGCGCTTGCCGGGGGGCGCGGTGACGCCGGCGATGAAGCCGACGATCGGCTTCTTCATGTGGTCCTTGCACCAGCGCGCCGCATCGGCCTCGTCCGGGCCGCCGATCTCGCCGATCATGATCACCGCATCGGTGCCCGGATCGTCGTTGAACATCTGCATCACGTCGATGTGCTTCAGGCCGTTGATCGGGTCGCCGCCGATGCCGACCGCGCTCGACTGGCCCAGGCCGATCTCGGTCAGCTGGGCCACCGCTTCATACGTCAGCGTGCCCGAGCGCGAGACCACGCCGATGCGGCCCTTGCGGTGGATGTGGCCCGGCATGATGCCGATCTTGATCTCGTCCGGCGTGATCAGGCCGGGGCAGTTGGGGCCCAGCAGCAGCGTCTTCTTGCCGCCGCGGGCTTCCTTCTGCTTCATCCTGTTGCGCACTTCCAGCATGTCCTTCACGGGAATGCCTTCGGTGATGCAGATGGCGAGATCCAGGTCGGCCTCGACGGCCTCCCAGATGGCCGCGGCGGCGCCCGCCGGCGGCACGTAGATCACGCTGACGGTGGCGCCGGTGCTGGCGGCCGCGTCGCGCACGTTGGCGAAGATCGGGATGCCTTCGAAATCTTCGCCGGCCTTCTTCGGGTTCACGCCGGCGACGAAGCAGTTCTTGCCGTTCGCGTAGTCACGGCACATGCGGGTGTGGAACTGGCCCGTCTTGCCGGTGATGCCCTGCGTGATGACCTTGGTGTCTTTGTTGATCAGGATGCTCATGGATGTTCCTTCGGGGTCGTCGCGCGGGTTCAGGCCTTCAGGGCGCCCATGACCTTCTGGGCCGCCTCGGCCATCGAGTCGGCGCTGATGATGGGCAGGCCGCTGTCGGCCAGCATCTTCTTGCCCAGGTCTTCGTTCGTGCCCTTCATGCGCACGACCAGCGGCACCGACAGGTTGACCGCCTTGCATGCGGCGATCACGCCCTCGGCGATGGTGTCGCAGCGCATGATGCCGCCGAAGATGTTGACGAGGATCGCCTTGACCTTCGGGTTCTTCAGCATGATCTTGAAGGCCTCGGTGACCTTCTCGGCCGTCGCGCCGCCGCCCACGTCCAGGAAGTTGGCCGGCTCGCCGCCGAACAGCTTGATGGTATCCATCGTCGCCATCGCCAGGCCCGCGCCGTTGACCAGGCAGCCGATGTTGCCGTCGAGCTGGATGTAGGCGAGGTCGAACTTGCTGGCCTCGATCTCGGCCGGATCCTCTTCGTCGAGGTCGCGGTAGGCGGTGATCTCGGGGTGGCGGAACAGCGCGTTCGAGTCGAAGTTGAACTTCGCGTCCAGCGCCTTGATGCTGCCGTTGCCTTCGAGGATCAGCGGGTTGATCTCGGCCAGCGACGCGTCGGTGGCCATGTAGACGCCGTACAGCTTCTTGAAGACGTCGACCGCCTGGGCCTGCGAGGCCTGCGGCACGCCGATGCCGTTGGCCAGCTCGATGCCCTGCGCGTCGGTCATGCCGGTCAGCGGGTCGATGAAGACCTTGATGATCTTCTCGGGCGTGCTGTGGGCGACTTCCTCGATGTCCATGCCGCCTTCGCTGCTGGCCATCATCGCGACCTTCTGGGTCGCGCGGTCGGTGACGGCGGCGACGTAGTACTCCTTCTTGATGTCCGCGCCTTCCTCGATCAGCAGGCGGCGCACCTTCTGGCCCTCGGGGCCGGTCTGGTGCGTCTTCAGCTGCATGCCGAGGATCTCGCCGGACAGCTTCTTGACGTCGTCGAGCGAGCGCGCCAGCTTGACGCCGCCGCCCTTGCCGCGGCCGCCCGCGTGGATCTGGGCCTTCACGACCCACACCGGGCCGCCCAGCTTCTGGGCCGCCTCGGTGGCTTCCAGCACGCTGAAGGCCGGGTAGCCCTTGGGGACCGGGACACCGGCCTGGCGCAGGATTTCCTTGCCTTGGTACTCATGGATTTTCATCGCAGACTCTCTCGCTCAGTTTCTAGAAATGGTCAACGGGCGGGCAACGCTCGGTACCAGCGGGGGTAATGGGTGCGCACGACGGGGCCGTCGGTGCGCAGTGCGTGGCAGCGGTCGAGCTGGAACGGTTGCTGGCCGGACGCATTGTCCTCCCGCGTGTCCAGCACCTCGCCGGCGAAGGCCTGCACGACGGCGGTCGGCAGCACCTGGGTCAGCTCGGTCAGGTGGGTGCAGCCCTGCACGCCGCCCAGGCGCTCGCGCACGGCCTGGCGGAAGCCCTTCAGCAGGTTCAGGCCGACCAGGCGCGCATAGGCGTCGCCGTGTTCGTTGCAGTGGCCCGGGTAGGGCATCCAGCGCGTCTCGGAGCCGGCCTCGAGGATGTTGAAGGCCTCGTCGATGACCAGCCGCAGCAGCATGTCGTGGATCGGGTCACCGGCGTGCCGGACTTCGCCGGCCAGCTTCGCGTCGCGCGTCTTGACGTCGCCCAGGTGCGCATCCACCTCCCACAGGCCGTTGCCGCGCGCGTACACGCGCACGTCGATGCTGCGTCGGTGCTTGAGCTGACGCTCGGGCGCTGCGGTGGGCAAGGCCATGGGCAAGGCCATCGGTCGGGGTTTCAGGGTGGTTACAGCCGCGGACGAGCCTGGAAGGCCGGGCCCGCGCAGCCCTCAGGGCAAACCCCCGAAATGTAGCATCCCGCACCGCAGCAAGCGGCCGGGCGGGTCAGCCGGCGGGCGTCAAGGCCTGTACTTTTCCCGCCGGCTGCTTGCCGAGGATGATCATGCCCAGCACCTCGTCCTCGGTGACGTCGGCAGTGCGGTAGGTGCCCACCAGCCGGCCGTTCTTCATCACCGCGAGGCGGTCGCTGAGTTCGAACACGTCCGGCATGTCGTGGCTGATCAGGAAGATGCCGACGCCTTCGGACTTCAGCTGGCGCACCAGGTTGCCGACCATGCGCGTCTCTTCCGGCCCGAGCGCCGCGCAGGGCTCGTCCATCACCAGGATGCGCGCATTGAAGTAGATCGCGCGCGAGATCGCGACCACCTGGCGCTGGCCGCCCGACAACCGCCGCACCGGCGTGCGGATGTTGGTGAAGTTCTTGTTCAGGCGCTGGAAGACCTGCCGCGCCTGCACCTCCATGAAGTGGTCGTCCAGCGTGCGCCACGGCGTCAGCTTCTCGCGGCCGAGGAACAGGTTGGCCACCGAATCGAGGTTGTCGGCCAGCGCGAGCGTCTGGTAGATGGTCTCGATGCCGTGCGACTGCGCCTCGGCCGGCGTGCGGATCTGCACCTTGCGGCCGGCGATGCGCGTCTCGCCGCTGTCGATCGGGTAGGCGCCGGCCAGCATCTTCATCAGCGTCGACTTGCCGGCGCCGTTGTGGCCCAGCAGCGCGACCACCTCGCCGGGGTACAGGTTCAGGTTGACGCCCTCGACGGCGCGCACGCCGCCGAAGGCCTTGTGGATGTCGACCAGTTCGACCAGGGGTTCCACCTTGGATGGCATCGGTCAGCTTTCCTGCACGTAGCGGCGGTAGAGGACGTCGAACACGACCGCGACGATCAGCACCTGGCCGATGATGACCATGCGCTTGCCGATCGGCACGTCCAGCAGCAGCATGCCGCTGTCCAGCGACTGCATGATCAGCGCGCCCAGCACCGAGCCGAGGATGGAGCCGCTGCCGCCGGCCAGCGCGGTGCCGCCGATCACCGCGGCGGCGATCACGTACAGCTCCATGCCGCTGCCCAGCGAGTTGGTGCCGGCGTTCAGCCGCGCCACGGACACGATGGCGGCCACCGTGATCAGCACGCCCAGCAGCGCGAACAGCATCAGCGTGACGCGCCGCACCGGGATGCCGACCAGCGCCGCCGCGTCCGGGTTGCCGCCCATCGCGAAGACGTAGCGCCCGAAGCGCGTGCGGTGCACGATGAACGACAGCCCGCCGGCCACCACGCCCCAGATCAGCACCGGCACCGGGATGCCCTGCGCCTCGGTCTTGGACGAGATCTGGTAGGCCGACATCACGGCCACGAAGCCGAGCAGCAGCGCGATCGTCAGCGCCACCAGCAGGCCGTCGACCCACAGCGGCTGCTGCGCCATGCCGTGGCGCTGCTTCGCGCGGCGCCGCAGCAGCATGCGCGCCACCAGCGCCAGGCTGAGCAGCCCGCCCAGCAGCCAGCTCGGGCCGACGCCGATCGCGCCGTCGTAGCCCCCGCCGAGCGTCAGGAAGAAGTCGTCGCTGACCGGCTGCGTCTTGCCGTCGGCCACCAGGAAGGCCGCGCCGCGGAACGACATCAGCCCGCCCAGCGTGACGACGAAGGACGGCACGCCCAGCACCGCCGTCAGCCCGCCCTGGTACACCGACACCAGCAGCGCCACCGCCAGCCCGGCCAGGCAGGCCGCCGGCCACGACCAGCCGGCCGTGTACTGCAGGTAGGCGATCAGCACGCCGACGAAGCCCATCGTCGAGCCCACCGACAGGTCGATGTGGCGCGCGACGATCACCAGCACCATGACGGTGGCGACGATGCCGACCACCGCCGTCTGCTGCGCGATGTTGTAGAGGTTCTCCGGGCTCAGGAAGATGCCGCCGGACATCGCGTGGAACACCAGCGACATCACGGCGAGCACCGCGCCCATCAGCACCAGCCGCCAGTCGACGGCGGCCCGGCGCAGGTGTGCAAGCAGCGAGGTCACTTGCAGGCCGCAGGCACCTTGTCGCCCGCCACGCCCTTGCAGAGCTCGTCCTTCTTGATCCAGCCGGCCTTGACGACGACGTCGAGGTTGTCGCGCGTGATGGCCACCGGCGCCAGGAAGCGCGACTGCAGCGCGATCTTCTTCTCGCCGCCGTTCCAGCTGACGGCCTTCTCGGGCTTCTTGCCGCTGCCGAGCGCGACCGCGGCGCTGGCCGCTTCACGGCCCAGGTCGCGCGCGTCCTTCCACACCGACACCGTCTGCGAGCCGGCGGCAACGCGGTTCAGCGCGGCGAAGTCGCCGTCCTGGCCCGACACCGGGATGCCCTTGATGCCCTTGCCGGTGAGCGCCGCCACCACGCCGCCGGCCGTGCCGTCGTTGGAGGCCACGACGGCATCGATCTTGCCGCCGTTCTTCGTGATGATCTGCTCCATGTTCTTCTGCGCGACCTCGGGCTTCCAGCCGTCGGTGTACTCCTCGCCGACGATCTTGATGTCGCCCTTCTTGACGGCGGCATCGATGATCTCCTGCTGGCCTTCGCGCAGGAAATTGGCGTTCGGGTCGGTCGGCGAGCCCTTGATCATCACGTAGTTGCCCTTGGGCTGGGCCTTGTAGACCGCGCGCGCCTGCAGGCGGCCGACCTCCTTGTTGTCGAAGGTGATGTAGAACACGCCCGGCGCCTCGATCAGGCGGTCGTAGGCCACCACCGGCACCTTCTGCTTGGTGGCCTTGTTGACGGCCGGCAGGATCGCGTCCTTGTCCATCGCCAGCACGATCAGCACCTTGGCGCCCTTGGACATCAGGCCCTCGATGTCGGCCAGCTGCTTCTCCGGCGAGCCGCCGGCATCGGCGCTGACGTACTTCGCACCGAGCTTCTCGAGCTGGGCCTTGATGGCCGCCTCGTCGGTCTTCCAGCGCTCTTCCTGGAAGTTGGACCAGCTGACGCCGACGGTCAGCTGGGCGAAGGCGGCGGAGCTGCAAAGTGCGAGCGCGACGGCGCCCAGGGTGTGCTTGATGTGCATGTCTCTCTCCTGTCTTGTGGGGGCATCACTTCGGTCGACGACAGGCCCAAGTTCGGCCTTCCCGACATAGTTYGAGTGACGAACGAAATGTTGCCGCAATCCGTTTTGGCGTCATCGGGACAAGCCCTGATGTCGGACAGCTGCAATGAAAAAGGGCCCCGCAGGGCCCTTGAAGGAGTCGTCGTCAGGTCAAGCAATCAGAACCAGATTTCCGCTTGAGCACCATAGGAAGTGCCCTTGGTCTTGCCGTCGTTGCGGCCGGTGACGCCCAGGCCGCCGTTCTCGGCCGCGTTGGCTGCCGCGTTCCACTTGGCCGTGGTCACGTACAGGCGCAGTTCCGGGCGGTTCCAGAAGCCCGGGCCCGTCGACAGCGTCGGCGCGAAGGTGAACTTCGCCAGCTTCTGCGTCTCGCCGTTCTCCGGCTTCTTCTGCACGTACGCCGTTTCGGCCACCAGCTTGAAGTTCTTCGTCAGCGCGTACGAGCCGCGTCCGCCCACC